>JAENXD010000084.1 GCA_016649745.1 Flavobacteriaceae bacterium
CTTGGTGCAGGAGAAAGCGGTGTTGGAACTGCTATTTTGGGAAAACAAAAGGGATATGATGTTTTTGTATCCGACCAAGGAATAATTGCTTTAAAATATAAAAAAGTTCTTTTAAATAATGACATTTTATTTGAAGAGGGAAAACATACGGAGTCTAAAATATTGGAGGCGGATATTGTAATGAAAAGCCCCGGAATTCCTGAGAAAGCTCCTTTAGTAAAACAATTGAATAGCAGAGGCATTCCTGTAATTTCTGAAATTGAGTTTGCTTCAAAATATACCAATGGATTAATTGTTGGAATTACAGGTTCAAACGGGAAAACCACCACAACAATGTTGATTAACCATATTTTGAAAAGGGCAAACCTAAATGTTGGAATGGGTGGAAATATAGGCGATAGTTTTGCACAGCAAGTGGCCGAAAACAAGTACGATATCCATGTATTGGAGCTAAGCAGTTTTCAGTTGGATGGCATTGTAGATTTTGCACCTCATATTGCCATCATTACAAATATAACACCTGACCATTTAGATAGGTATGATTATAAATTTGAAAACTATGTCGACTCAAAATTCAGAATTACCGAAAATCAAACCGAAAATGATTTTTTGATTTATGATTATGATGATAACGTGATTTCAACGTGGTTAAAAAAAAATAAAACAAAAGCCACTTTACTCCCTTTTTCAATAGAAAAAGAATTAGAACAAGGGGTTTATTTAAAAAATGACAACATAATAATTAAATATAAAAAGCAAGAAACACTAATGAATATAGCAACGTTAGCTTTAAAAGGAAAACATAATACGAAAAATGCAATGGGCGCATCTATGGCCACATCGGTATTAAAAGTCCGAAATGCTACCATTAGGGAAAGTCTGGAAGATTTTGAAGGGGCTGAACACCGATTGGAATTTGTCTTAAAAATTAATGGGGTCCAATATGTCAACGATTCCAAAGCAACAAATATTAATGCAACATTTTATGCATTGGACAGTGTAAAGGCGCCAATTGTATGGATTGTTGGAGGTGTAGATAAAGGGAACGATTATTTAGATTTAATGCCAATGGTAAGGGAAAAAGTGAAGGCAATTATCTGCTTGGGAATGGACAATCAAAAAATAACACAAACTTTTAGCAATGTGATTGATTTAATCGTTGAAACAGCAGGAGCAGAAGAAGCGGTGAAAGTGGCCTACAAAATTGCCGAAAAAGGGGACACGGTATTGTTATCTCCGGCTTGTGCAAGTTATGATTTATTTGAAAATTACGAAGACCGAGGAAATAAATTTAAAGAAGCTGTTAGAGGATTGTAAATGAAACGAGCATGACAAATTTTGATACACAAAGGAATGATTATTGGCGAACCTGCCTGCCGCAGGCAGGCTGCATCTGTTCCCGCTAAAAAATAAAACTTAAACAGATGAAAAACATACTTAAAAATATAGAAGGAGATCGAGCGATGTGGGCAATTGTTACCATCATGGCAATTTTGTCGTTTATGCCCGTTTATAGTGCAAGTACCAATTTGGTCTACGGCACAAATATAGGCACGCCTTTCTATTATTTGTTTAAGCATGTGGTTTTATTGTTTCTTGGATTTTTAATTATTTATGGCGTTCATAAAATTCCGTTTAGATATTTTAGCGGCGGTTCTGTAATCATGTTGCCTTTGGTCATTGTATTACTTATTTATACGTTAGCCCAAGGAACCACTATTGGCGGTTCAAACGCCAGCAGGTGGATTGAAATTCCGTTTATTGGTGTGGGTTTTCAAACATCTACGCTTGCCATATTGGTATTAATGGTTTATGTATCTCGTTATTTAGCACGAAAAAAGGAGGTTGAAATTACTTTTAAAGAGAGTATTTGGCAGTTGTGGTTGCCAATAGCAATAATCTTGGCATTAATTTTACCGGCAAATTTTTCAACAACAGCCATCGCTTTTTTAATGATATTGATGCTGGCTTTTATTGGAGGATATCCCATAAAGTATTTATTGGCCATTGTTGGATTGGGTGTGGCGTTTTTAGCCATTTTTGTGATTACTGCAAAAGCGTTTCCGGGTTTTTTACCTAATAGGGTGGATACATGGATTAGCAGGGTCGAAAATTTTTCAAATCCAAGTGCTGAAGAAGGTTATCAGGTTGAAAAAGCTAAAATTGCAATTGCAACTGGCGGATTACAAGGCCGAGGTCCGGGAAAAAGTATCCAAAAAAACTTTTTGCCGCAATCATCTTCCGATTTTATTTTTGCCATTATTGTTGAAGAATATGGATTGTTGGGCGCATTATTAGTGATGCTCATGTATTTTATATTGTTGTTTCGCATTGTGATTGCGGCAAAAAAAGCGAGAAGTATTTTTGCCACACTCATCATTATTGGTGTTGGCTTGCCCATCATTTTTCAGGCTATGATAAATATGGCGGTAGCCGTTAATTTATTTCCGGTAACCGGACAAACTTTGCCGTTGATCAGCAGTGGAGGAACCTCGATTTGGATGACTTGCTTTGCGATAGGAATTATTTTAAGCGTTACCGCTGAAAAGGAAATTGATCTGGATTTAGCCAATGAAGATAACCCATTAAATGTATTACATGAAGCAATCGGTTAACATCATATTAAGCGGAGGTGGAACAGGCGGGCATATATACCCGGCAATTGCCATTGCCAATGAATTAAAGGTAAAATATCCTGAAGCCAATTTTTTGTTTGTAGGCGCAAAGGATAAAATGGAGATGGAGAAAATTCCAGAAGCAGGATTTGCCATAAAAGGATTATGGATTTCAGGAATTCAGCGAAAATATATTGTAAGAAATTTGTCATTCCCGTTCAAATTGGTGAGCAGCTTATCGAAAGCTTATAGAATTATTAAGGAATTTAAACCGGACATTGTCATTGGTACCGGTGGTTTTGCCAGCGGACCAACATTATATGTAGCAAGTGCACGGAGCATAAAAACACTCATTCAGGAGCAAAATTCTTATCCTGGAATTACCAATAAATTGTTGGCAAAAAGAGTTGGTAAAATTTGTGTGGCGTATGATGGATTGGAACGTTTTTTTCCTTCTAACAAAATTGTTAAAACAGGAAATCCGGTAAGACAGGATTTACTTGAAATTACAGGAAAAGGTGAAGAAGCCAAAAAATATTTCAATTTAAAAAACAATAAAAAAACATTGGTAATTATTGGCGGAAGTTTGGGCGCCAGAGCAATGAATAATTTAATCGAAAAACATATCGATTGGCTAATCTCAAAAAATGTGCAAGTCATTTGGCAAACAGGAAAATTGTATTATGAAGAATTTAAAAAATACGACAATTTAGAAGGTGTCCAAACGCACGCTTTTTTGAATAGAATGGACTTAACCTATGCGGCCGCCGATTTTATTATTAGCCGTGCGGGTGCAGGTTCAATTTCAGAATTATGTATTGTGGGTAAACCTGTCATTTTTATTCCTTCGTCAAATGTTGCTGAAGACCATCAAACTAAAAATGCTTTGGCAGTTGTAAATCATAATGCGGCTTTGTTGTTAAAGGAATCTGAATTGGACATGTTTCAATCCAATATAGAAGCGCTGTTGGAGAATGAAAAATTACAACAAACTTTAAGTAAAAACATTAAAAAATTGGCATTGCCAAATGCTACAAAAGATATTGTTGAAGAAATTGTAAAATTAATAAACAGGTAATTGAGTTGAATTTAGAACGTATACATAATGTTTATTTTGTTGGTATCGGTGGTATCGGTATGAGCGCTATTGCAAACTATTTTAAAAGCAATGGCAAAAATGTTGCTGGATACGACAAGGTTTCAACAAAAATTACCAACTCACTTCAGCAAATGGGAATTGAAGTTCATTTTGAAGATTCCATAAATTTAATTCCATTAGAATTTAAAGACAATGAGCAAACTTTGGTGGTTTATACGCCTGCAATTCCAAAGAATAATGCAGAATTTAACTATTTTTTAGAAAATAAGTTTGTTGTTTTAAAGCGATCGGAAATATTGGGGGAAATTACCGAAAATACTTTTTGTTTGGCGGTTGCCGGAACCCACGGCAAAACCACCACATCTACAATTTTAGGGCATATTTTAAAGGAAGCCGGACTAAACGCAACCTCATTTTTAGGTGGAATTTCAGAAAATTACAAGTCCAATTTAATTTTGGGAGGTAGTGAAATATCGGTAGTGGAAGCCGATGAATTTGATCGCTCGTTTTTAAAATTATCTCCAAATATCGCTTGCATCACTTCTATGGATGCCGATCATTTGGATATTTATGGAGAAAAGGCTGAGTTAGAAAAATCGTTTAAGGATTTTGCCGATAAAGTTTCAGATACACTCATCGTTAGAAAAGGTTTGCCGCTTAAAGGCATAACATATGGCATTAATGAAGACGCCGATTATGATGCGAAAAATTTAAAAATTGAAGAAGGAGCTTACATTTTTGATGTTCAGACGCCTTCAGAAACTATAGAAAACATAAAAATTAACCTACCGGGGAAACATAATGTGCTAAATGCGGTGGCGGCTTTGGCAATGGCAAATATTTTTGGAGTTTCACTTCAGGTCATTGCTAAAGCTTTACTAACTTTTAAAGGAATTGAAAGACGTTTTTCCTATAAAATTAAAAGGGAGAATTTGGTGTTAATTGATGATTATGCACATCATCCAACAGAAATTAACGCGGTAATTGATTCCGTTAGGGAAATGTATCCCACAAAAAAAATAGCGGGAATTTTTCAACCGCATTTATACAGCAGAACTAGGGATTTTATCAATGATTTTGCGGCAAGTTTGTCTCGATTTGATGCGTTGATTTTATTAGATATTTATCCGGCAAGGGAATTGCCTATTGATGGTGTGACTTCAGCTTGGCTGTTGGATAAAATAACGATAGAAAATAAACAAATTTCTTCAAAAGAGAATTTGGTTGAAAATATATTAAAGCTTGATTCACAAATAATTGTGATGATTGGAGCCGGTGATATTGGTGAATTAGTGGAGGTAATTAAAAATGCGTTGAGCCATGAACATTAACTGGAATTACATTATAGGAATTTTATTAGTGTCGTTGGCAGTGTTTTTATATGGTTTTTCAAACCTAAAAAACAGCACCCAAAAAGTAGCGGATATTTCCATTGAATTTGAGCAAGGAGACAACCTTTTTATGGATTACCAAATGGTTAATAAATTGTTAATACAAAATGGCGGGACAGTTAAGAATCTAACAAAATCTGTTATAGATTTACATAATTTGGAAGCAAATATACGATCACACCCCATGGTGGAAAGTGCTTCGGTTTTTTTAACAGTTGATGGTTTTCTTAAAGCTGAAATTAAGCAGCGAACTCCTATAGCAAGAGTGGTCGTGAATAATAAAAGTTATTACATTGACAGACAGGCAAAATCAATGCCTTTATCGGAAAATTTTTCAGCAAGAGTATTGCTGATTTCAGGGGCTGTTAAAGAAGGAAATAATGCAGAAATTCATCAGTTGGTGACCGCAATTTTGAATGATGAATTTTTAAAAGAACAAATTATTGGGGTAGAAATAAAGCCGAAAAATGAATATGTTTTGGACACAAGAGTTGGTGATCAGAAAATAATTTTAGGAAAAGTTGAAAATTTGAATCAGAAATTTAAAAATTTAGGATCATTTTATATTAAATCAATGGCTGATAGTACAATTTATAAGTACGATTCAATTAATTTAAAATACAACAAGCAAGTTGTGTGCACAAATAAAGTAGATTATGGAAAATGATGATATTTCGGTAGGATTGGATATAGGGACAACAAAAATTGTCGCTATGATTGGCCGCAGAAATGAGTATGGGAAAATTGAGCTGTTAGGTATTGGAAAAGCCAAAAGTTTGGGTGTGCACCGTGGCGTGGTAAATAATATTACGCAAACAATTCAATCTATACAAAGGGCTGTTGATGAGGCAATCGCTGTTTCTGGAATTAAAATTTCAGATGCTGTGGTTGGCATCGCCGGACAACATATTAGAAGTTTACAACATAGCGACTATATAACACGACCAAATTCTGAAGAAGTTATAAGTGAGGAAGATTTGGAAAAATTGGAGAAACAAGTGTATAAATTGGTGATGCTTCCCGGTGAAGAAATTATTCACGTGCTTCCTCAGGAATTTAAAGTTGATGGTCAGGCTGAAATTACACAACCGGTTGGGATGTATGGTGGCAGACTGGAAGCTAATTTTCACGTAGTTGTGGGCCAGATTTCTTCCATCAGAAATGTTGGAAGATGTATTAAAAGTGCCGGATTAAATTTGGCAGGCATAACCTTAGAACCTTTGGCTTCCGCAGAAGCCGTTTTAAGTGCAGAAGAAAAAGAAGCCGGCGTGGCATTAATTGACATAGGTGGAGGAACAACGGACTTGGCGATTTTTAAAAATGGAATTATACGCCATACCGCAGTTATCCCTTTTGGAGGAAATGTGATTACAGAAGACATAAAAGAAGGCTGTTCCATTATTGAAAAGCAGGCTGAATTGTTGAAAACAAAATTTGGGTCGGCGTGGCCAGGCGAAAATAAAGACAATGAAATTGTTTCAATTCCGGGATTACGCGGTAGGGATCCTAAAGAAATTACGTTGAAAAATCTTTCGAAAATTATTCATGCAAGGACAGTGGAAATTATTGAGCAGGTTTACCTTGAAATTAAAAATTACGGCCATGCAGAAGCGAAGAAAAAATTAATAGCCGGAATTGTTTTAACAGGAGGAGGAGCAGAATTAAAGCATATCAAACAACTGGTTGAATACATTACCGGAATGGATACCAGAATTGGATATCCTAACGAAAATTTGGCAGGAGATTCTGATGAAAGTTTATCAAGTCCGCAATATGCAACGGCGGTTGGACTTCTAATGAACGGATTGAATAAAATTGATAAAGCTAAAAAAGCCAAAATAGCGCAGCAGCAAAATCTCGATAAACCTAAATCGGAGGATACTAAAAAAGAGACAACAATTATTGAAGAACCGAAAGAACCTAAAAAGTCCATTTTTGAAAAATGGGGCGATAAATTCAGGGACTTTTTAGACAATGCCGAGTAACAAAGAAAAAATTAATTATAGAATAATCCCATAAATATATATTATGAGCAGTTCAGATTTTAGCAACATTTCATTCGATTTACCAAAAAATCAGTCCAACGTTATAAAAGTTATTGGAGTTGGCGGAGGAGGCAGCAATGCCGTAAACCATATGTATTTGCAAGGAATTGATGGCGTTGATTTCGTAATTTGCAATACCGATGCGCAGGCATTGCAAAACAGTCCAATCCCAACAAAAATTCAACTGGGTGTCTCATTAACTGAAGGATTGGGTGCAGGAGCAAATCCGGATGTTGGTGAACAAGCTGCCATGGAGAGTATTCAGGAAATTAAACAAATGTTGTCTTCCAATTCAAAAATGGTGTTTATCACCGTGGGAATGGGTGGTGGAACAGGAACTGGTGCTGCACCTGTAATTGCCAGGGTTGCCCGGGAGTTAGATTTACTAACGATTGGTATTGTGACCATTCCATTCAATTTTGAAGGAAAAATGCGTAATGATCAGGCCTATAAAGGGATTGACAAATTGCGTGAATACGTGGATTCTTTAGTTGTGATTAACAACAACAAACTTAGGGAAGTGTATGGGAATCTTGGTTTTAAAGCCGGATTTTCAAAAGCTGATGAAGTGCTATCTACTGCTGCTCGTGGAATAGCGGAAGTTATTACGCATCACTACACCCAAAACATCGATTTAAAAGATGCCAAAACCGTCCTTTCAAATAGTGGAACTGCTATTATGGGTTCTGCAAGTGCATCTGGTGAAAACAGATCTGAAATTGCGATTTCTAAAGCACTGGATTCACCTTTGTTAAATGACAATAAAATTACTGGTGCTAAAAATGTATTGCTTTTAATTGTTTCGGGATCGGAAGAAATTACGATTGATGAAATAGGGGAGATAAACGATTATATTCAGGCAGAAGCCAAATCTAACGTTAATATTATCATGGGCGTTGGTGAAGATGAATCTTTGGGGAATGCGATTTCGGTAACTATTGTAGCTACGGGTTTTAACAAAGACCAGCAACATGAAATATCTAATACCGAAGCCAAAAAAATAATTCACACACTTAATGACGATCAGGAGGCGACTTTCGATTTTACTGAAAAAAGAATCATAAAGGAACCTTCAATAATCCAAAACAATAAGCCGGATTTCTACATGCCTGCGCCAATGCCAATTATTGAAGATAAAATAATATTTGATTTGGGTGATGAAATTGAAGATGAGTTTGAAATTATTTCAACTACTGAATTAATTAAAAATATTGAGGTGGTTTATGAAGAAATTGCTTTTCAAACAGATAATGATTTTATAATTACCTCATTTATTCCTGAAAAGGAAGAAGAAATCCTTATGGTTGAAGAGGAAAAGCAAATATCATTTACGTTTGATTTGCCAATTTCGGAATTTAAAAATAAAACTCAGGTTGAAGAACCTAAAATGAATATTAATGACATTGATGTTTATGACCATCAACAGGTAAATTCTATAAAAAAGGTAGATGAAGATATTTATTTTACTTTGGAAGATTATACGGAATTGGAGGAGAGTTTGACAATGGCTTCTAAACCTATAGTTATTGAAGAAAAATCAAATGATGAAATGAACTTCACGCTTCGCTCAAAAGCTGAAATTGATATAAAGGAATATGAAGTAATAGATTATAAAGAAGTGTCTCCACTCGATTTAACGATTGCCGAATTGCAGCAAAGAGCTTCTGACAGGAGAGAGAAAATGAAAAATTTTAATTATAAGTTCACCAACAAATTAAATAAAAATATTGACGAAATAGAAAAAGAACCAGCCTATAAAAGAATGGGTGTTGAATTGGATCAAACCTCGCATTCATCAGAATTTTATCAATCCAGAACAACGCTTGAAATTGACGAGACTGATACGATTCAATTTCGCTCAAACAATTCCTTTTTACATGACAATGTAGATTAAATAGTAGCCCAAAGACAAAAAACTCAGATGAAGTTTCTAAGTTTTTAGCTCGAAAATCTTCTTGTAATAATGAAGATTTTCGAGTTCTTTTTTTTTATCTTTGCCCAATAAAATTCTACAACTATGAGTTTACAGGAAAAGATAATGGACAAAATGAAGGAGGCGATGAAAACTAAAAATAAAGTTGCTTTAGAATCCTTAAGAGCCATTAAGTCTGAATTGTTACTGATACAAACTAAAAGTGCCGCTACAGAGGAATTGACAGAAGATGATGAGATAAAATTGCTCCAAAAATTGGTAAAACAACGAAAGGACAGCGCAGCCATTTATAAAGAACAAGGTAGAGATGATTTGGCCGAACCTGAATTGGCGCAAGTGGAAGTAATTTCCCAATTTTTACCTGTACAAATGAGTGATGATGATGTGAAAAAGACCGTAGCTGAAATTATAAAAGCTGTTGGTGCTACTTCAATGAAAGATATGGGAAATGTGATGGCGCTTGCTTCAAAACAATTGGCAGGAAAAGCTGATGGAAAATCAATTTCAACTGCAGTAAAACAATTGTTAGGATAATAAAATAAGGCCTCGTGGCGCAAACCTCCACAGGCGGTCAGGCTGAATAGCGCACTGGACCTGCCAGCCGCAGGATGGTTTCGGTTCAAATGTTAGATTAAGATAATACGTGATTAAATGTTTTATGTATATGTTCTTTATGGCGATAAATTTAATAGGCCTTATAAAGGCATGACAATGGATGTTGATAAAAGATTAAGTCAACATAATTTAAAACAAAATAAATCCACAAAAGCTTATACTCCTTGGAGGTTAATTCATAAAGAGGGCTTTGAAACAAGAATTGAAGCAAGAGAAAGGGAAAAGTATTTTAAAACAGGAGTAGGTAGAGCTTACATAAAAAACTTTATTACTTTTGAATAATAAAGGCCTCGTGGCGCAACTGAATAGCGCACTGGATTTCGGCTCCAGCGGTTGTAGGTTTGAATCCTACCGGGGTCACTAGAGTAAAGATCAAACAAACCTAAATCCTTGTAAACCATATGTTTTACAGGGATTTATATTTTTGAGACTATCATTTTATATGATATAATTTCATATATTAGGTTCACAAATCGGTCAACAAAATGCAAACACAAATTTTGTTGACCGGTAAGATTAAAAAAAACGTGGGAGAGTCCGTAATTACTAATGATTTTACAAATTGTGATTTCATAAAATACGGTCTAAATCGGACATAAAATTTCAATAGTTGGTTCACAAATCGGTCAACAAATTTGAACATATTCCGACTCCTCGACAAAATTATAGTTGATTTGACTTTCGTCTTAAACAAAGTTTAACTTAAAAAGACGACAACTATGAGACATCCTCCACCTTTTCTATCCTAATTTGGATAAACGCATCGCGTGCTAAAAATAACGAAGCAGAAATCTTTGCGCGAATAACTGTAAACCAAAAACGCGTAAACATAAGTTTAAAGCGTAAAATTGACATTGATACCTGGGACATAAATAAAGCCCGGGTAAAAGGAAACAGTGAAAATGCCCGTATCTTAAATAAATATATTGACCACGTAAAGGCGAAGTTATTCAAAGCGTATCAGGATTTAAATATTCAGGATAAATTGATAACAGCTGAGTTAATAAAATCAAGATATTTTGGGGAGGACGAAAAATTTTATACGCTGCAGAATTTGATTGATTACCACAATATTAAAATGGTAAATAAACTGCATAAAGATACGATGCGGCATTATAAAACCAGTCAGGGATATTTGTCACTTTTTCTTGAAAAGGAATTAAAAGTTTCTGATATCTATTTAAAAGACCTCAACTATGCCTTTGTGATGGATTTTGAAAACTTCCTGATTTCTTATAGACCCATTGATCATCATCGGAAAATCGGCAATAATACAACGATGAAGCATATTCAGAGACTTCGAAAAATGATAAATATGGCTTGTCTAATGGAATGGATTGAAAAAGATCCTTTCGTGAAATTCAAGCCGACATTCGACAAAAGAGAGAGCGATTTTTTATCTCAAACTGAACTTCAGAGCATTGAAGATTATACAACTGACATTGACAGATTAAATTTAGTGAAAGACCTTTTCATTTTTAGTTGTTATACGGGTATTGCTTATGTTGATGTTATGCAGCTCACAAAAGACAATATATTAATGGGCATAGATGGGAATCAATGGATTATTACCAAAAGGCAAAAAATTAATACTCCGGTGAAAGTTCCAATTTTGGACAAAGCGCAGCTACTTATAGATAAGTACAAAAATAATATTAGAGCTGAAGTTTCTGGGACTTTATTTCCAACACTATCAAATCAAAAGTTAAACAGTTATTTAAAGGAAATTGCCGACGTATGCGGCATTAAAAAGAACCTTACTTTTCATATGGCGCGCCACACTTTTGCGACAACGATAACGCTAACTAACGGCGTGCCAATTGAAACTGTGTCAAAACTTTTAGGCCATAACAAAATTGCCACAACCCAAATTTATGCTAAAGTAATTGAGCGCAAAGTAAGCGACGATATGAACGCATTAAAACTAATTTTAAACAAAAACAAGGAAGAAAATGACCTAAAAAATAGTGAATCAGTAGGTTAATAGTAGCTTTGTTATTAAGATTAGTTTATTTGATAAATTTTACTATTTTTAATCAATTGAAAAAGTAAAATTTAGAACCCACAATGAAAAAAATTGCCACTATAATCGAAAATTTCGATTTAGCCATTAATGATGTAAAAAAATCAGATCTTTCGAAATTAGGTAAACTAGCAGAAAACATAAAAATATCAAGAGACTGCCTATTTCAATTAAGACTGGAATTAAGAAAAATGGATTCCATTTCAACTAGAGATGAAATCCATTTTTTTAAACACCAAAAACCCTATATCCGCGGAAAACTCAATTTCTATTTAGAATTAAACAATTTTCTGATAAAATATCCAACAAGAGGAATTTCCAAACAACGAAATTACATTAATGAACAATTAAATAAATTGGAGATTGAAAAATCTAAGGTTTTTGTTTTTGCAAAATACCGTAAACTCAAGGGTACTAAATTTGATCATATGTATTTTTTAAGAGCAAACAATCAATTAGATTTATTTACGAATAAAAATTTGGATGATCCTGAATTTTCCACCAGCCACGATTATTTAGCTTCAGTAATTGTTAAACATGATTTACTTATGAAGTTTTATGTCAATGAATTGAGCCTTCTTAAAACAAAAAAGGTCAATGTTATTGTTGAAGAAGTCAAACCGGCTATTTTAATGAATTTATCATGGAATGCATCCAAAACGGATTTAATCAATAGAATTCCCCGACGCTTGCGTCGGGTGTAGCGTAAAGATATTTATTTTTGTGATATGAGCGAGCATATTCACAAGAGTCATAATAAGAGTTTGTTGTTATATCATTTGGTTTGTCCAATAAAATATAGGCGAAAAGTATTGACAGAGGAAGTTACGAATACATTAGTTTCAATCTGTTTAGAGATTTCTTTTCGTTATGAGATTCATTTTTTAGAAGTGGGTTGTGATGAAGACCATGTTCATTTTTTGATACAAAGTGTACCAATGTTGTCGCCGAAAAAGATTGTCAATACAGTAAAGAGTTTGCTTACAAGGGAAATATTTAGACTTCATCCAGAAGTGAAACATTTTTTATGGGGAGGGAAATTTTGGGCATCAGGTTACTATATTAATACAGTCGGACAGTATGCTAATGAAGAAGTGATTAAAAAGTATGTTCAAGGGCAAGGTAGAAAAGATGAATATGAAAAGATTCATACATCACAATTGAAGTTGTTTTGATACCTCGTACCCTTGGGTCGAGGTAGTTCATTAGAAACTTTAAATGCATTGCATGCTGTAGGAGCCATTGGAAATGGCGAAGCAAGCATTAAAAAATCGGTACAAATTTATGAGTTGCTTTTCGGAATCAGCTTGGGAAATTATCATAAAACATTTTCGGAAATAAGAGCGAGAGAAAAGGATCCAACAAGATTTATCGATAGATCGAAGGTAGCCCTTCTTATTAACTCACGTTACGCAAAAAAAAGACCAAAAATGAATTACGCAGCTCTAGGTGTTGATAACTTTTGGA
>JAENXD010000005.1 GCA_016649745.1 Flavobacteriaceae bacterium
AATATGTTGGAGAACAATATATGGGCAATGTTGACAACAAAAACTCAATATTGAAAAGCTATTTTGTGAACGATTTTAATGTTTCTTATGAAATTATTCCGAAAAAAATAGTGAAATCAATTGTGTTAAGTGCCTTGGTGAGCAATATTTTTAATATAGAATATATTTCAAACGGTTATTATTACACTTATGATGATACTTGGTCGGTTCCCGGGCAAACGATTACCTTAGATGGCGCTGGTTATTATCCGCAAGCCACAAGAAACTTTTTGGTTGGAGCTACTTTGAAGTTTTAAACAAATATAATCAGAATCCTGGATATCATTCGTAAACGAAAAATCCTGAGTTAATAAATTACCTCAGGATTTTTCTGTTTAAAAAAGTTATTTACGTTATTCTTATGAAGTCATTCTGCAAGTTGCACAACTCACAAAAGATTTTGCTTTGTGCAAAACTGTGTTTGCGTCACCAAGGGTTTAGGGTTATAATTTGTACGACGTAAAAATCGGATATTTTTCCGGCGAAACAAATTGCTTGTTGAATGTTGTCGGTTTGTACTAAATTAGATTTGAGCATAAATTATATACAGCTTGGCAACTGGCTTTTCTTTTCGTTTTCTATTTGTCAATCGAAACTAAAACTTTTTCAATTCCGAGTGTTTGCCATTCTCCATTTCTGAATTCTGGTCTTGAACTTAAATTCCCTAAAACTCCCGAAGTTTCTTTAAATCTATTAGCATTCCAAACTTTTTGTTTAGATGTTCCGTTTTATAAAATGTGTAGTATCCTAATATAGGTTGACCTTTTTTCGGAATATTATTATTAATTTTTTTTATTATGAACGTAGGTTCACTATCTTTGTGTAAAATTTGATAGATGCCACGCTCAAAAAAGAAGAGAAAAGTTAATAACCCACCGCAAATGCATGGATTTAAACCATTTGGAATTGCATTTTGTGATACAGCGCATGTAATCATGCAATATGAAGAATATGAAACGGTTAAATTGGTTATTTACGATAATCTTTCGCAAGACACAGCAGCTGAAAAGATGGAGGTTTCACGACCTACGCTTACCAGGATTTATAACAGTGCCTTAAAAAAAATTGGACAGGCATTTGTGCAAGGGAAATCGATCATCATTAAAGGTGGAGACTTCGAATTTGAAAAAGATTGGTACAAATGCAAAACATGTTTCAAATTAATTGCTGGTATTGAAAATCACACAAAATGTGGTAATTGTCCTTCCTACAAAAAGGACGAATTAGTAAATTTAAACGAATGAATTATGCCAAATTTAGATCATAAAGGGCCTGAAAATTTAGGTCCAAAAACAGGAATGAAATTAGGAAAATGTCGAAAGACAAAATCGGATATTATTGAATATCCTGAAAACAGACCTTTTGGAAAAGGGAGACGAAAAAAATCAAATTATAGCAAGGTAATTAGATTAAATTTAAAATAATGAAAAAAATAGCAGTACCAATAACAAGAAATAATCAGATAGAAGATTATTTTGGGCGTTGTAAGTTTTATGAAATCTATACTTTCTCTAATAATAATGAAATTGTAGACTTACAATTGTTAGAGTCAGAGCAAGGTTGTGGATGTAAATCAAATATTGTTAGTATTTTAGCCAATGAAGGAGTAACATTTATGTTATCTGGTAATATTGGAGATAAGGCAATGAATAAATTAAATGATGCAGACATTGGTGTAATACGAGGTTGTTCAGGTAATTCTGCAGACGTCATTTTAGAGTTTGTTGAAGACGAAATTTCTGATAGTGGAGTTAGTTGTTTGCAACATAATCAAAACCATAGAAGTGGTCATGACCATGTATGTAATCATAAGACCTAATCCCAAAAACATAAGCGTCTATTTTAGTAATATTTATAGGTTTTTCTATTTGAATTTATAAAGTAAAAATTAAATCTATGGCTACCAGAAATACAAATATTTTGGAAGGAGAACGGGTTAAACTTCCAACCAAATATGGTCACTTTGAACTTATTCCATTTCAAGAAAAATTAAGGGGACTTGAACACATGGTATTGATTAAAGGGAGTTTTACATCAAATGATACAGTTCTTACACGAATTCACTCTGCATGTGCTACCGGAGATTTATTTGGCTCATTAAAATGCGATTGCGGAGAACAATTAATTCAAGCTATGAAAATAATTGAGAACATTGGAAATGGAATAATCGTGTATTTACAACAAGAAGGCAGGGGAATTGGGCTTATGAATAAAATCAAAGCTTATAAACTGCAAGAAGGTGGCATGGATACGGTAGAAGCTAATCTGGAATTAGGTTTTGCACCAGATGAGAGAGCATATCAAATAGGAGCTGAAATTCTTAATACCCTTGGCATAAAGAAAGTGAAATTGTTGACCAATAATCCAGACAAAATTCTTGGATTGGAACAAAATGGGATACAGGTTGTTAAACGTATCCCGCTAATAATAAAATCAAACCCGTTCAATAAATATTATTTGAACACAAAGGAAAACCGTATGGGACATTTACTTAATGAAGAAAAATCAGAAATTCGATGCTATGATAACTGACATATTTGAATTAAGGCCTCGTTACGGAGAGGTTGACCAAATGGGCTATGTGTATCATGCCAATTATGTTACCTATTGCCACCAAGCTCGTAACGAATTATTACGAAAATTAGGTATGGACGAAATTAAACTTGAAAACAACCATATAATACTACCCGTAATTTCTTTTGAAATTAATTACAGAAAGCCTGCTCACTTTGATGAACTCATTACTGTAAAAACAACAATTAGAAAAGTGCCAAAGGTTCGTTTTAGTTTCGAATTTGAAATAAAAAATGAACAAAACACGCTTTTAAGTATAGCGAAATCTACTGTTGTTTTTGTAGATAGTAAGTCTCGTTTGCCAAAGAATATCCCTGATTTTATTGAGAACATATTTAAAACCAAGTTTAAAAGTGATATCACATGAAAATAACGATACTTACTGAAAATTGCGCAGGGGCTGGATTTCTTGCAGAACATGGGTTGTCTTATTTAATTGAACATGAAGGAGAAACCATTTTGTTCGATACGGGGCATACTGATGTCTTTATTAAAAACGCCTATACACTTGGTGTTGACATTCAAAAAGTAGTTGATATGGTTGTTCTAAGCCATGGACATTGGGACCATGGGGATGGACTACAGTATATTGACAATAAAACTTTAATTGCCCATCCTGAAGTTTTTATCAAGCGATTCAGAAAGAAAGACAATTCAAATATCGGACTAAAACTAAGCAAAAGTGAAATTTAACAAAAGTTTAAATTGATTCTCAATGAGGAACCTTATTATATTTCAGATAAAATGATTTTTCTGGGACAAATACCAAGACAAAATGATTTTGAGGCAAAAACAACTCATTTTTCAGATGAATCAGGTCAATCTGATTTTGTAATGGATGATTCAGCTATTGCTGTTATTCAGAATAACGAGCTAATAGTAATTACAGGATGCTCCCACTCCGGTATTTGTAATATTATTGAGTATGCCATGAAACTAACGGGCATCAAAGATGTAAGAACCGTAATTGGTGGTTTTCATTTAAAGGAGAATAACCTGCAAACCCAGCAAACTATAAATTTTCTCATAAAAAAAGGTATCAATAAAATTTATCCATCGCATTGTACAGAGCTTCCTGCTCTTGTTGCTTTTTATGAAGATTTTAATACAGAACAATTAAAAACAGGAATGGTTTTAAATTTTTAAAAATGCAAACTAAACAAATAAACATAAATCCAATTGGGATAATTCACACGCCATTTAATGATATTAAAGGCATGCCTATTCAACCTCTAGCCGCAAAGGGTGTCAAAGGTTATATTGAGTTATTCCCCGAATATACAGAGGGTTTAACCGATTTGGCGGAATTTTCATACATTACACTATTGTATCACTTGCATAAAATAAATGGCTACAATTTAATGGTAAAACCTTTCATGGATAATAAGGAACATGGAATATTTGCCACCAAATCACCCAAACGACCAAATGCAATAGGGCTTTCTACAGTTAAACTTTTAGGAATTGAAAACAATGTTATTCATATAGAAATGGTTGATATGTTGAATGGAACTCCCCTGATTGATATCAAACCGTTCTTTTCAAAGTTTGACAATAGAACAAACACTAAATCTGGATGGTTAGATAATCAGGGAATTATTACTATTAAAGAACTTCGTTCTGATGAACGTTTTAAACTATAACACCTATGACAAATAATATACTTATTGAAGATCAATATAAAAGAACAAGTTTATTTGAAAAAGAAAATGTGAATTATCTGGTTCGCGTTTTAAAAAGATTTAATACCGTACCGAAGATTAATAACATAAATATTATTACCTCTACAAGTGAACCTAATATATTTAAAATTGTACCTAACAAATCTATTATAATTGGTTCGTTATTTTTGAATCAACCAGTTTTAGCTTTAGTTTATCTAAGATATGGTATTGAATGGCAACTTTGGTATAAAGCTTTGAATAGCGAAAAACATGATACTGTTTTATGCGATATTGCTGCGCTTGAAGTTACTCGAATATTTTATAAATTATTACCTAAGGATGATAAAGAAAAATTAGAAAACCTTGATTATTTTTTAATTAATTGGATTAAAAATAATGAAGATATAAATGCTGCATCTTTATTAAAATATGAAGCGTTACACGCTTTTCATGGATTAAAAAGTGTCAACAAAGTATTTAAACAATCTTGGAAACCTATTGTTGAAAATCTGGCAAAACCTACTGAATATTTATTAATGGACGGTGGTGATCTTAGATTGAATATTGATGAAATTGAATTGTTAAATAAATATGGTTGTCGACCATTTCCAAGACCCGATGCATTTACTTTTGCCTCATCGACTGCAACGAGCGTGTCAAATTTTGCTTTTGATAAAACAGACAAAGTTAGAAGTATCTTAATTAGAAATAGCTTGAAAAATGGTTTTAAAAATGCCACCATTGAGTTTTCTGAATTACTAAAAAATAACCTTAGAAAAATATTTAAATTAAATGATGAATGTCAAATAATTTTTTCCCCATCGGGTACCGATTCTGCACTTCAGATAGCAGCCATCACTCAAATTATTTCCAAGAAAGACATTACGCATGTTTTAGTGGCTTCTGATGAAACCGGGAGCGGTGTACCTGCAGCATTAAAAGGATGTCATTTTGAAAACACAACAGCTTTAAATTATTCGGTTAAAAAGGGCGATAAAATTGAAGGATTTAGAGATATTGATTTGATTAAAATTCCTTTTAGAGATGAAAATGGCGCATTAAAATCGCCCAGTCAATTAGATCAGGAAGTTTTTAATGCCATTTCTAAAACCAATGAACTAGGAAGGCATGTAGTATTGCATACTATGGATCAATCGAAATTAGGCTATCAATCTCCTAGTGAAAAAATGATGCGAAATTTGAATACACTCAACAATTTATCAATACAAGTTATTGTAGATGCAGCACAACTTAGGTTAGACCCTACAGATATACAAAATTATTTAAATAAAGGATATATTGTTACCATAACAGGAAGTAAATACTTTACTGGCCCTCCCTATTCAGGAGCATTAATTTTGCCAGAAAGTGTTAGTAAATTAATCCATTCTGTAAAAAATACGTTGCCAAAGGGTTTAACCAAATATTACCATCATTCCGATTGGCCAACTTTGTGGTTTTGTTCAAATGATTTATCCGATGGATATAATTACGGTTCTTATATGCGTTGGAACGCTGCCATAGTTGAAATGGATAGATACTACAAAACACCAATTCTATATAGAAATATGGGTATTGAAATGTTTTGCAATTTTGTTGAAGATTCTATAAAAGACGCCACTTTTTTAGAACCGCTTTGTGGTGATGAAACAAAAACGAACAGTTATAACAGTAAAGAATTCGGAATAAGAAATATTCGTACAATTTTCCCTTTTTTCATCCTTAAAAACAATGAAGTATTATCTATTGATAATGTAAAAAAGCTCTACACACTGTTGAATTCTGATATATCCGATCAATTTCAAGATTCTTCTTTGGAAATTATTAGGCTTGCTGCTCAAAAATGCCATATAGGACAAGCCGTTAATGTGAAATATGGTAATGATATTGAAAGTGCTGTTTTAAGAATTAGTTTGGGTGCAAGGGTTATTTCTGAAAGTTGGGTTAACAGAGATATTAGCATCTATTTTAGAAATATAGAAATACAAATGAATCAAATTACTGTAATTATAAAAAAAATAGAATTGATCCTCAGTAATCCCGAATTATTGAATTAAAATAAGAGGTTAAAAAAAAATACTGTATTATTTGGGCTTAAAATTGACTGATTAAAAATACACAAACTTTAGGAAATTACCATTTTCAGTTTGTTGCCAACATGTTTGTATAATGATTTGGGCGAGCTAAAGACCTGAGATTTCTCGTACATAACAAATTTTTATTGAATGTTTGTGTTTTGTATTAGTTCAAATTAAAGCATAAATTATATAGGTAAAACAGTATTTTGAACTTTATTAAATAGTTCAGGATATTTTGATTTAATTGAAAGGTTAGATTTCCCTGAAATTCGAATATCAATATCATCAAGTTTAGCAAGTTTCCATTCATTTGTTGGTTCGGCGTCTAAAAACTTCACAACACTTGCGATTCTTTGTAAGCCATCAATAACAAATCTTTCTTGTGTTTTATAATCAAGACTTATACATAAACTTGGAATAGGTAATTGTTTAACAAGTGAATCAACAAGTCTGGTTTGCATAGCATTTGACCAAACTATTTCTCTTTGAAAGTATGGTTGAATCTCTAGTTGATTTTCTTTATACATTCTTAGCAAATCCGCGCAAGAACGTAGTTCATTATATGCAACTATATCAATAGGAGGTACTTCATTAAAATCATCACTTTCTTCTAATTCTTACTCTAATTTTATTAAATCTTCATCTAATTCAAAAATGTTATTTGTCATTTCCTTTCTTTTTTTATATTATGTCCAACTTCGGGATATCCCATACTTAATAACTTTTATTTGACTTTTATTATAACTAATTCTTCATTTGTATCTATAACTCCCATAGAAGTATTTACATCAACCAAAACTTAATTATCCCTTTAAGAATGTCCGCCTACAACAATTTTCATCACTTTTAGGTTTAATTTAAAAAAATTATACACTTGAAATATGAAAAACCTCCTCATAAAACGTACTAATCTTGTAGGTTCCGTAGCATACGATAAATTGCTGTATGGAATTGTTTTTTCCTTAATTGTTTCCATTGATTTAGTTTATTTTTTAATTCGTTATTCAGGTATCAACCACCAAAATGGTTTTGCCTTTGCTTTATATAAAAACATATAATGCATAAATAATTTCATCCAATGTCCTGCCGTTCCAACAACACCAACCGTATCTTTAATATTTCTTCCCCATTCCGGGTATTTTTCCCAATCTTGAACAATTGGGTTTACCGTCATAACCGCAGCTTGACCATCAAATAAACCATATCCGGCAGACACAATACAAGCAGCCCCCATTTTAGCCATTGACGCAGTATGTGGATGTTTAATTTTACCTGTTTTTATGGAATGAATGATATTTTGTGCTACTATTTTTCCAATTACACCAGATGGCATTCCTGTTCTTGGAGGAGTTGGAAATATTTTTGTGCCGTTTGGACTTTCCATGGGTTTAGACATTCCATGTGGTGGCGCAAAAGCGATACCTGCAGCATAGATGTTTTCGTATTTTACACTTTGGTAAGTTAATGGCCAATCTTCTGCCTTCCAATCTTCATATTTTTTCGGACTATAATCTGCATCAACTTTCATCATTCCATTTGCAACAAATACATCGGAGCTAATATCATTGCCTTCTATATTAAATGCTTTCATCCCAGCTCCTGCAAAACCCGGAATTAACATGGCATAATCAAATTCTTTTGTGTGATATTCGCCATTTAAATCTTCATAAAAAACTTTTCCCTCTTCAACTTTATAAATACCTGCTCTTTTAATCCAATTTACGCCGTATTCTTTTAAAATAGATTCTGTAAATATTTTTGTAGGTGTTATATAACCATTCCTCTTAATGTAAGCACCACCCATACCAAAATCGCCCAATTCATATTCATTTGTAATCCACCATAACTCAGCTAAATGCATTAATTTTCTTTTTCTAATTTCGAAGGCAACATTCAAAATATACTCAAATGCCGCTCCTTGACAGGTTGCCATTGCATGACCAGTACCTATTAAAAATGTTTGCTTTTCACCATTTTTCATCTTTTTAAAAGACTCTTGGAGTTTATTCCATGCGTGAGAGGCATGGTCATAAGTACAAACAGATTCCGTGAATTTATGCGGACCTAGTCCTTCAGTCGCTTCAAAATTAAGTTTTGGACCTGTTCCGTTTATCAAATAATCGTACGTTACTTTTTCTTCTTTGCCTTTCTCATTTTCAGAAACATATTTTATAGTGACAAACCCTTTTTCATTTTCAGAATCTCCTTCTGGATGAATTGAAACGGCAAGTGCTTGTTTGTAATTAACTCCCAATTTTTTGTACACAGGAGCCAACTCAAACTTAACTTGATCTGGTGTCATTAAACCAACACCAACCCAAATATTTGAAGGAATCCATTGAAAATTACTATTAGGTGAAACCATCACAACTTCATGTTTTCCTTTAAGTGATCTGCTTAAATAAGAAACTGCTGTGTGACCAGAAATTCCGGCTCCTAAAACAACAACTTTTGCCATAATAATTATTTTTTAAATGCTATACTCCAAATTCCTCTTAAATCACCTTCTTGATATCCAATAGCTTGGTCATTGACATAAAGTGATTTGATTATTGAATCCGTTTTTACGGTAACAAGCTCTCCAACTTTTCCGTGGCAAACCAAACAATTGGCTTTAAGAATAATTGGTGCATAAAAATGCTTTTTGTTATTGCTGTCTATTTCAACAATTGCCTTAATTTCTTGCTTGTTCGAAATTAATTTATTGAAATCGTTGATAATTTTCAATTCTCTTTCTGTAGGTTTATTTTTTTGATTTCTTAATTTATCAGAAGTTCGTTTTATGGTAACATTATATTTTTCAGATAATTGTTGTGTAATAGGTAAGGCTTCAACATTACAAAAGGGGATTGCTTTATCAGTGCCTCCCGTTTTCATCTGTTCGGTTAACTTTTCGCTTAAAGCATTAAATGAAACTTGGGCAATTTCCTTTCCTTTATCAGAATATTCTTGCTTTTCTTCAGGAGTCAAAGTATGATTACAAGCTATAAATCCTATAAAAATCAGAAATATGAAGAAATTTTTCATGGTAATTATTTTTTCACCTCATTGTTGTTTTTTACCCAATTTAGAATTCCACCTTCCAAATCATATATTTGTTTAAATCCCAAATCTGCCATTTTTTTCGAAGCCTGACTTGATCTATTTCCCGATTTGCAATAAATAAACAATGGTTCGTTTTTTTCGTATTTTGCAATTTGATCTAAAAATGTTTTATCAAAATAGTTAATATTTACAGCACCTTCAATATGGCCTTCACTAAATTCCTGTGGTGTTCTTACATCAATAATTGTATTATTTACCGACTTTTCTTTAAATTCAGTTGGTGTAATAACGCTTATTGAATCAATTTGCGATTGTGATTTGGTATTGCAGCTTATGCCTAAAACAGCCACAAATAATAAAATAGTTAGTTTTAATGTAGTTTTCATGTGTTCTTGATTTTTTTTAGAATAGTAAATTTACAAATAAATTTTAGCGGTTACCATAGTTAATATAATTTAATTTTAATTTGTTGAATTATTTTTTATAACTTTGATAGTGTAACCTATAATAATCTACTATTATGAATATTTTCACCTCTTTTTCAACATCTCTTGACGCTAAAACTGAAACCGCCTATGGCTTAATAAGAATTTTTTTAGGAATTGTATTGGCAATAAGAGGCTGGCTAATTTTATCCAACCCAGAATCTATACTTGAGTTGGGCGTAAATAGAGAATTGTTTGTTTGGGTTTCTTATATTGGAATTGCACATATTGTTGGGGGTGTGCTTTTAAGCATAGGTTTTTTGGCAAGATTAGGCGCCCTTATTCAAATCCCAATATTGTTTAGCGCTATCTTTTTTGTCCATGCACATACAAAATTGATGATGGGTGGGCAATCAATTGAGTTAGCCTCCTTGGTTTTATTTTTACTTTGCGTGTTTTTCACTTTTGGTGCGGGATCATTATCCACTACTGGATTTATGGAAAGCAAAAAAAAGTAATATTTATTTTGTTTTAAAACAGAAGATTAACACAGACTTTCCTAAAATAATTTTAGATTATCTTCAAAATACTTATAACAAATTAAAAAGAACATTTATTTAGAGTAAAGTTGTTGGGCAAACATACTCCGTAAGTTTAACGCCAGTATCTTTAACATCGTTAAACCCACCCCTTACATCTGTTACCTTTTTAACGCCATTTGCCTGAAAAATTGAAGCGGCAATAAGTGAACGGTATCCACTGGCACAATGTAAAAAGTATTCTTTATCAGGTTTTATTTCCGCAAAATTTGAATGAATAAAATCTAAAGGAAAATTCTCTACTCCAACTACATGCTCCGAAAGATATTCAGATTCCTTTCGAACATCAAGCGCCGCTTTAATGCTTCCTTCCTTTAATTTATTGGCAAATTGAATTGCAGATACAGAACCAATTTTATCAACTTTAAATCCAGCGGCCAACCAAGCATGAATTCCACCACGTAAATATCCAAGGGTATTATCATATCCAACACGCGAAAACCGAATTACAACTTCATGCTCTCTTCCGCCTTCAGCAATAAAAATTATTTTCTGATTTATATTTTTAATTAAACTACCTACCCAAGGTGCAAAATTTCCGTCAACCCCTATATACCATGCTCCCGGAACGGTTCCTTCATCCGCATAATCATCTTTGGAGCGTGTATCTACCACTAAAATATCTCCGTGTTCACTCATTTCCTTAAAAGTAGCTGCATCAATTGGCCTGATTCCTTTTGCTAAAACTTCATCAATACTTATATTTATTCCTTTATTCATGCGAACATTGTTCCCAAAGTATTGTGGGGGTGGTTTTAAACCGGTAGTAACTTCAACAATAAATTCTTCTTTTGTCATATCCGCTCTAAGCGCATAATTTGTTTTCTTTTGATTTCCTAAAGTGTCAAAAGTTTCTGAACTCATGTTTTTACCACACGCGGATCCTGCTCCGTGATTTGGATATACAATGATATCATCAGGCAGCGTCATTATTTTATTTCGCAAAGAGTCAAATAAATGTCCTGCCAAATCATCTTGGGTTAATGTTCCTGATTTAACTGCTAAATCTGGACGACCAACATCTCCAATAAATAAACAATCTCCAGTACATACATACGGTGTATTGCCTTTTTCATCTGTAATTAAATATGAAGAGGATTCCATTGTGTGACCCGGTGTGTGTAACAATGTAATTTTTCCATGACCTAATTTAAATTCTTCACCATCTTTTCCTTGATGAATTTCATATTGAGGCTCAGCATTTGGGCCAAAAACAATAGTTGCCCCTGTTTTTTTAGCCAAATCTACTTGACCAGATACAAAATCGGCATGAAAATGAGTTAAAAAAATATATTTTATTTTAGCGCCGTCGGCTTTCGCCATTTCAATATACGGTTCCGTTTCTCTTAAAGGATCAATTATGGCGGCTTCTCCATTCGACTCAATATAATAGGCCATTTCTGCCAAACAGCTTGTAAATAATTGTTCTACTTTCATATGGATCTATTTATTATTTTAATTTGGTCATATGTAATTCGCATATCCCAATCAGTGTTTACACCATGCAACAATTATGCTCATTTCATAATCGATTGATATTTATTTGATTAAAATCACTTCTTGTTTCTCAAAATTACAAGATGAATCATATTTGTTTTGTAATATTGATCACACAAATGAAAATATTTTCAAAATATTAACTATTTGTCTGTTTTATATAATCAAAATATTTTTTTCCTGCCTCTTTATTTTTTTCCCCTTCTTCATAAGCATCTACCGCTTCCTGAATACTCAAAAAGCAATTTTGGTAACTTATTTTTTTCATGGTACTGCTTTTTTCCAGCACATCCCTAACAGGCCCTTTCATTCCGGTAAAAGCAATGTCTATATTCATGCTTTTGTATTTGGCAATAACATCACTTAACATATAAACACCGGAACTGTCAATACTGTTTATACTTTCTCCATCAATAATTAACAATTTTAATTTGCCTCCCTTTTTCTTAACTGAGTCTTCCAATTTATCCTTAAAATATTGAACATTCGCAAAGAATAACTGGGCATCAAATCTTACAATTAAAATCTCTTCTGAAGTGATTAGAAGTCCCTCAAATCTTTTTATATTCCTATAAAAATGGGTGTCAGGAATTCGCCCCAAAATTGCGATGTGAGGTTTGGCGCTTGTATAAATTAACATGCCCAGAGACAATACAACTCCTATAAAAATACCTTCTTTTATGCCAACAGTAGCTGTAACCAATAACGTAATATTTAAAATAACCAATTCTCTTTTAGAATACTTAAGCAATTGCTTTGGAACTGTAAAATCCAATAAACCAAAAACTGCAACTACAATGATTGCCCCCAACACAGCCTCGGGTAAATAGTAAAAAACTCGGGTAAAAAACAGCAAAGTTAGTCCAACTACTATCCCAGAAATTATGGCCGCCAAAGGTGTTTTGGCTCCTGTCTGATCGTTTACAGCGGTTCTTGAAAACCCTCCTGTTGCAGGATATGTTTGAAAAAAGGAACCCACAATATTTCCCATTCCCAGCGCAATTAACTCTTGATTGGGAATCACTTTATAATCATTATGCTTAAGCTCTACAGCTTTAGCTATTGACATTGCCTCTAAAAATGCAATGAAGGACAGTGTTAAAGCAATTGGAAATAAATCAATAAGTGTTTTTTTTTCGAATTTAGGAACAATGAAATTTGGCAATCCTTCAGGAATTTCACCAACTATTTTAACGCCAATTTGTTCCAAATTAAAAATTTTAACGACTAAAATTCCTAAAACAACCACTATTAAAGCGGCCGGAATTTTTTTTGAATACCATTTGAAAAAGATTAAAATTAGTATTGAAATTAAGCCAATTACCAATGTGATTAAATTGGTTTCCTTTAAATGCTTAAATACTTCAAACAAAATACTGTGTATTTTATGCTGCTGAATATTAAAACCTAACAAATGTTTCAATTGACTTAAGGCAATAATTAAAGCTGCTGCAGACGTAAAACCACTAATTACTGGTCTTGATAGAAAATTAACCAAAAATCCCAATTTAAAAAACCCAAACAAAATTTGTAAAACACCCACCATAAAAGCAAGAAGAATTGCAAATTCAATAAAATGCTCTGTACCTATTTCAGCCAATGTCGCTACTCCTGAAGCCACAATAAGCGAATCCATGGCAGCGGGGCCAACGGACAACTGACGGGAAGTTCCAAAAATAGCATAAACAATTTGAGGAATCATCGCAGTATACAACCCGTAAATTGGCGGTAATCCTGCTATCATTGCATAAGCAATTCCTTGAGGTATCAGCATAATTCCTACAGCCAACCCAGCGCCCAAATCATTTTTAAAAAATTCCCTTTTATAGTTTGGCAGCCAATCTAAAATTGGAATAAATTTTTTAATATTCATTCTAAAACACCTTGTTTACACTCGTTAAATAATTTAATGTCGCAATTTTCGCAAATAGCTATATCAATCTTTTTATAAATTGTTGAAATGGCCGTATGTTTATCATTAAAAAAATTATCCGCCCCAATCATATCAATAAATCCACCTTTTAAAAGTACCTCTTGACTCACTAATTTTAAACCGACAAAATAAATACCGCCACCTCTTTCCTGCCATTTTAAAACCTCATACGTCAGCCATTCTGCACCTGCCAAATCAATAAAATTAATTCCATTGGCAATAATTAACAGATGCTTTTCTTCACTTCTGTCATATAAATAAGCAAAGTAATTTGAAATCGCTTCAATTGCACCAAAATAAATGGAACCATCAATTCTAATCATTTTTATTTGAGGACATTTCTGCGCCGTTTCATCTCTTATAATATTTACAAATTTCCCCTTAGCATTTTTTCCAAAAACAGCAATATTTGGTTTAGAAGTTCTTTCTAAATAGAAAAATAAAGAAATTATTATTCCTAAAAATAAGGCAATTTCCAATTCTAAGAATAAGGTTCCTAATAAAGTAACCATCAAAACGATAAACTCTCGCTTACTCGTTTTTATTATTTGTTTTATATGCGTAACGTCAATTAAATTATACCCTACTAAAAGTATGATTCCTCCCATAGCCGCTTTTGGTAAAAAAGAAGCATACTTTGCGAAAAATAAAACCACAATCGTTAATCCAAGCGCTGAGATTATAGCCGATAATGGTGTTTTGGCTCCAGCCTGGTAATTTACACCAGATCGGGTAAATGAGCCTGAGCTCACATAAGAAGAGAAAAAACTGGAAATAATATTAGATAAACCTTGCCCGATAAATTCCTGATTATTATTTAATTTCTGATGAGAATGCAATGCCACAGCTCTTGCTATGGAAACGGCTTCAACCAAACCCAGTAGGGCTAATGTTATGGCACCAGATGTTAATAAACGCATGTCCTCAAAATTAAAATTCGGAATTTTAAATGGCGGTAAGTGAGAAGGAATATTTCCAACACTTTCAATGCCATGTAGTTCACCTCCCAAAAAGAAAGCCAATAAACTTCCTAAAACCATAGCGATTAACATATATAATCTAGCTATATATTTAATAAATCGCCTGATTAAAAGCGCTCCTAAAAGCGTCCCGAGAGCAACTCCTAAAACATATAAATTTGTTTCTGTGATATGTGAAATTATATAGCTGATGATTTCATAAAAGGTACTTCCTCCCGGAACATTTATGCCAAATACGTGTTTCAATTGTTTAAAGGCAATTAAAATTCCGGCCCCGGCAGCAAAACCAATGACCACAGAATTGGATACAAAGTTTACCAATTTCCCCATTTTGGCGAGCCCCATAAATAACTTTATCGCACCGGCCATAAATGATAATAAAATCGCCAATGATATAAAAGCCTCTAAATCAGTTTCAGGACTTGCAAATTTACTTATAACTGCAAAAACCACGATGGAACCTGTGGTGGTGGGTCCCGAAATTAAATGATAAGAGGAACCGTACAATGCCGCTATTATTGGCGTTATCATAGCCGTATAAAAACCATAA
This sequence comes from Flavobacteriaceae bacterium, assembly GCA_016649745.1. GTDB lineage: Bacteria > Bacteroidota > Bacteroidia > Flavobacteriales > Flavobacteriaceae > Lutibacter. The sequence goes on from JAENXD010000005.1 coordinate 15,385, forward strand.
ATTGGTGGCAAACCAGCAATCATAGCAAACGCTACAGCTTGCGGAATTACAATAACAGTTCCTGTAATCCCTGCTATTAAATCATCTTTCCAAGTACTTTTTATTAAAGGCAGCCAAATTAAAAAGGGAAATATTTTTTTTAAACTCATGGCACAATAAGTTTCGATTATTTATGATAACAAAAGTAAAGGGAACTAATTTTTAGTTTTGTGATTCATATCACAAATAATACTAAAAAAGACCTCCCTGGATATTTCCTTTAATTCTCCCTAAATGTTTGTAGGCAAGCTCCGTTACTTCTCGTCCGCGAGGAGTTCTCATAATAAAACCTTCCTGTATCAAAAATGGTTCGTAAACTTCTTCAATGGTTTCTGTATTTTCCCCAACAGCAGTTGCTATAGTACTAATACCAACAGGGCCTCCTTTGAATTTATCAATAATTGTAGAAAGAATTTTATTGTCCATTTCGTCCAAACCATGAGCGTCAACATTTAATGCGTTTAGTGCATATCTGGCAATTTCGATACTTATTTTTCCGTTTCCTTTAATTTGGGCGAAATCCCTGACTCTTCTCAAGAGTGCATTCGCAATTCGCGGTGTGCCCCTGCTTCTTCCCGCTATTTCTATAGCAGATTCCATAGAAATTGGAACTTTTAAAATAGTTGCACTTCGTTGCACAATGGTTGTCAATAATTCAGTATTATAATATTGCAAACGGCTGCTAATTCCAAAACGCGCTCTCATTGGTGCGGTTAACAAACCGGAACGTGTGGTTGCCCCAATTAAGGTGAAAGGCTCTAAATCTATTTGAACCGTGCGAGCATTTGGCCCAGATTCGATCATGATATCAATGCGATAATCTTCCATGGCTGAATATAAATATTCTTCCACAATTGGACTTAATCGATGAATTTCATCAATAAATAATACATCTCGTTCACTTAAATTGGTAAGTAATCCTGCCAAATCACCCGGTTTATCCAATACCGGACCTGAAGTAATTTTAAGGCCGACATTTAATTCGTTTGCTAAAATATGCGCCAAAGTTGTTTTACCAAGTCCGGGCGGACCATGAAATAGTGTATGGTCCAAAGCTTCGTTTCTTAAATTGGCTGCTTTTACAAAAATTTTCAGATTGTCTATAACCTGTTCCTGACCCGTAAAATCATCAAATGTTAAGGGACGCAACTTTTTTTCTACGTCTAAATCTTCAGGAGAAGAAAGGTTTTTATCCGGATTCAAGTTTTCGTTCATAAAAACAAAGATAACGAAGTAAAATAATTAAAAATTGAAAATTGAAAATTAAAAAAGGTTAAAGGTTAAAGGTTAAAGGTTAAAGGCAAAAGTAAAAAGGCAAAAGGCAAGAGGCAAGAGGCAAGAGGCAAGAGGATAAAATAAAAATAAAAAAATTTGGCAATGTTGTGATGTCCTATTAAAAACTAAAAATTCTCAACAACATCTTTTTTTAAAGATTGTTTGCTGAGAATTTCAATTTTTATATTTTAAGCTATTAGAAAGTTAAGATTCCTCTTCACCTTCATATAAAGGCGTAATTTGGGAAACATAATCTTCTGGCAGTCCGGGTTTGCTGTAATCATAAGGCCAACGATGAACTGTAGGAATTTCTCCCGGCCAGTTTCCATGTACATGTTCAACAGGCGTAGTCCATTCCAAAGTATTCGATTTCCAAGGGTTTTGTGTAGCCTTTTTACCTTTATATATGCTAATAAAGAAGTTTGCCAAGAAAATGATTTGTGCAGCTCCGCCTAAAATAGCGAACATCGTAATCATAATGTTTACGTCGGCCACATCATCAAATAAAGGAAATGCCGTATTGGCATAATACCTACGCGGCAATCCTGCCAACCCAACAAAATGCATCGGGAAAAATACGCCATAAGCGGCAATCGCTGTAATCCAGAAATGCCAGTAACCCAACGTTTTATTCATCATTCTTCCATACATTTTAGGAAACCAATGGTAAACACCAGCAAACATTCCATAAATTGCAGACACACCCATAACCAAATGAAAGTGGGCAACTACAAAATACGTATCGTGCACATTAATATCCAATGCACTGTCTCCCACTACAAGCCCAGTCAATCCGCCCGAAATAAATGTAGAAACAAATCCAATGGAAAAAAGCATCGCGGTATTCATTTGAAGGTTACCTTTCCACAAAGTTGTGAGCCAGTTAAAAGATTTTACTGCTGAAGGGATTGCAATTAATAAGGTGGTAAATGTAAATACAGAACCTAAAAACGGGTTCATTCCCGAAACGAACATATGATGTCCCCAAACAACTGTAGATAAAAATGCAATGGCAATAATTGACCCTATCATTGCTCTATAACCAAAAATGGGTTTACGCGAATTAGTGGCAATAATTTCAGAAACAATACCCATAGCAGGTAATATTACAATATAAACTTCAGGATGTCCCAAAAACCAAAATAAATGCTCAAACAATACCGGAGAACCACCTTGGTAATGCAAGACTTCCCCTTGAATAAATATATCTGATAAATAAAATGAGGTACCAAAACTTCTGTCGAAAATCAATAACAATGCTGCAGACAATAATACTGGAAATGAAACCACCCCAATAATAGCTGTTACAAAAAATGCCCAAATAGTTAAAGGCAATCTTGTCATTTTCATTCCCAAAGTTCTTAAATTAAGAACGGTAACAATGTAATTTAAGGCGGCCATTAAAGACGAAGCTATAAATATTGCCATAGAAATCAGCCAAAGTGTCATTCCCATTCCTGAACCCGGAATGGCCTGTGGCAATGCACTTAATGGCGGGTAGATGGTCCAGCCTGCGGATGCCGGTCCTGCTTCAACAAAAAGTGAAGAAAGCATAATTATACTTGACAAAAAGAACAGCCAATACGACACCATATTTAAAAATCCCGAAGCCATATCACGTGCGCCAATTTGCAATGGAATTAATAAATTACTAAATGTTCCGCTTAAGCCCGCCGTTAACACGAAGAATACCATAATCGTTCCATGAATGGTCACTATTGCCAAGTAAATATCCGGAGACATAACGCCCCCATCCTGATGGCGGCCTAAAAACGCTTCAATTAAACCAAAAGAAGTATCGGGCCAAGCAATTTGCAATCGGAACATCATTGACATAAATACGCCAATAACGCCCATAAAAATTCCAGTAATTAAATACTGTTTTGAAATCATTTTATGATCAGTACTAAAAACGTATTTTGTAATAAATGTTTCTTTGTGGTGGTGATCTGACATATTATATGTTTTTTTAGTAGTCTAGTAGTTAATTCTCTTTTATAACCTCGGCAATTGTTTTTTGACTGCTTAACCAACTGTTAAATTCAGCTTCTTCTTGAACAATAATCTTCATTTGCATATTGTAATGTGAAGCACCGCAAATTTTGTTACAAAGCAATAAAAAATCAAATTCGTAAGGATCTTCTCCTTTTTCAGCCCTTATTTTATTGATTCCGTTTACTTTCGCAACCGTTTTTTCATTTACTCTCATTTCTTCAGTGGTCATATTTGGCGTAAAGGAAAATTGGGTAACCATTCCCGGGACACAGTTCATTTGCGCTCTAAAATGAGGCATAAATGCAGAGTGCAAAACATCTTGCGAACGAAATTTAAAAATAATTTGTCGGCCCTTTGGCAAATGCAATTCCCGGCTTGAAATATCATCTAACGAATTTAGATCGGTCATATCAACACCCATTGTATTAATTCCTTTTATATTGCGCACATTTGCTTTTCCCAATTCATTATCCCTTCCGGCATAGCGTGCTTCCCATTGAAATTGTTTAGCATACAATTCAATAATCAACGGATTTTCTGCATCTGAAGCGTCCATCACATCATTCCAAACTGAAAGTCCGTAAAGCACCAAACCGGCAAGAACAACAGCCGGAACAATTGTCCAAATCATTTCCAATTTATGGCTATCTGCATAAAATAATGCTTTTCTTCCTTTGACGCCTCTGTATTTAAAAGCGAAATAGAATAATAAAAATTGAGTCACCGCTTGCACAAATAAAATGAGTAGCATAGTCACTATGTACAATTTATCAATACGGGCTCCTTCAACTGATGCAGATTCGGGCAATAGAATTACGGAGTATTTCCAAAAAGTAAATATCATCAGTCCGTAAAAGAAAATTCCAAAAGCCACAAATAAAATTCCTTGAGTATTGTTGTCCTTTTCAGTAGCAATTACGCCTTTCAAATTAAAAATACTTGTTATTTGCCATATTGTAATGCCAATTACAATTGCAAGTAAAATATAAAGTAATGCTGTCATATTTTTTTTTAGCTAGTAGTTATATTAGTGTCAAATATAAAAAAAATCCTGAATATTTAAACTTCAGGACCCTTTTCATTGTATTTTTTTATATTTTAATAGTGAAAATGTTCACTTTCTGTTATAAAAGGATTTCCCTTAGCATTTAACGGTGATTTTGTAAGCGCATTAAATACTACATAAATAAACAAGCCTAAAAAGAATAGAATTGAACTGATTTCAGGAATGCCAATTTGCCAATGATTGCCTACTGTAGCAGGGGATATCATGACAAAAATATCAATATAATGGCCCAATAAAATAATGATTCCTGTACTTATTATAAACCAAGGAATTCGTTTAAAATCGCTATCCATTAATACTAGGATAGGGAAGACAAAATTTAAAATCAACATCCCCATAAATAATAATTGATAAGTGCCTAAAAGCCTCGGCGTAAAATAGGCTGTTTCCTCAGGCATATTTGCATACCAAATTAACATAAATTGCGAAAACCATAAGTAAGTCCAAAAAATGCTAAAGCCAAACATATACTTAGCCAAATCATGAAAATGGCTATTATTTACTTGTGGTAAAAACCCCTTCACTTTCAAATAAATAGTAACCATGGCAATTACGGTAATTGAAGATACGAATAAGGTTGAAAATATGTACCAGCCAAATAGAGTGCTTAACCAATGAGGTGTTAATGACATAATCCAATCCCAGGACATCATAGATTCAGACACAACAAAAAACAGTAAGAAAAATATGGATGCTTTAAAATTCTTCTTATAATGTGTTAAATCAACTCCTGAATCTTGAGCCAAAGAATGTTTTACGGCAAAATAGCGATAAATATTCCAACCAAGCAAATAGATAAAAGTTCTCATCATCCAAAAAGGAACATTTAACCACCAGCTTTTACCTACCAACATTTCATCATAAAGTTCGCTTTGAGGATTATAAAAGTCGGGATTCATCCAAACATAAAAATAATGACCATTTGCCACTGAAATGATTAAAAATGCCAATATAAACAATGATCCGGGTAGTAAATACGCTGTTATTCCTTCCATAACCCTAAAAAGCACAATAGACCATCCTGCTTGAGAGGCGTATTGAATTGCATAAAAAGCAAGTGTTCCCAATGCAATCATAAAAAAGAAAAACATTGCAATAAAAATTGCTGCATAAGGTCGATTTTGCAAAGAATGTAATGCATGTGTAAGATATTCTGATTCTGTACCCTCACTTACTCCAGCATTGTTTTCGGCAACGAGATTTGCATTTTGTTCAATTTCGTTAGCAGCATTGTGTTCTTGGTTTTGTTGCTCCGTTAATTGCTTTACATCTTCAATAGAATTAGGAATCGTTAAAAAGCCGTAAGCAATGCCCAAAGCCCCTAAAATCATAAAAACGATTGCACTTATCTTTAATTTTTTTGAAAAACTATACATATCTTTAATATCTATCTAATTATTGGATGTGTTTTGTGGCAACAAATCTGTTCTTAGTTTTTGCACATACTGAACAATTTCCCAACGTTCGTTGTCATTTAATTGAGAAGCATGAGATCCCATCATATTTCTTCCGTACATAATTACATGGTAAATACTGCCTTCGGTTATAATTCTATCTTTATAATTAGGAATTCCTAAAACTTTATCACGTTGCGTTAAAACTCCTTGTCCGTCTCCTTTGTCACCGTGACAAATAGCACAATTAATAGTATACAAAACGTTTCCTTTAGCTAAATTTGCCGCGTTTACTTCTAAAGGAGACATTAGTGTTTCTTTGGCCAATAAGTACCCTTCTTCAGTATTGGCAATTTCATAAGGTATTTCTCCTCTAAAAATAGTTCCTGCAACAGGTAATTGAGCCTCTAACCCATTTTTGAAATTAGGGTTTTTAGCATACGTTTCATAACCAACAGAAGTATACATATCTGTAGCGGCCATATAACGAACATTTGGTTTACGCATAATAACGTCGCTACAGGAAGTCAAACTTATCACTATTAGTGTTATAGCTACTATGTTAAATATATGTTTCATGTTCTTTATGCTTTTATTTTAATTTCTTTAGCACCTGCTTTTTTCAATAAATCTTCTAAAGCACTAACATCATCAGCCACCGCTATTTCAATCATAAAATGATCGTCGGTAGTTCTTGGGTCAGGATTTTCGGCCTTTTTAAAAGGCCATAACTTACTGCGCATATAAAAGGTAATTACCATTAAATGAGCCGAAAAAAATACTGTTAATTCAAACATAATCGGAACGAAAGCCGGCATATTTTCAGCAAAACTAAAACTGGGCTTGCCACCTATATTTTGAGGCCAATCAACAATCATCATATAATTCATCATCCAAATAGAAAAAGCAAGACCAATAACACCATAAATAAAAGCGGTAATTGCTATACGCGTATTTGGTATCCCAACAGCTTTTTCCAACCCGTGAACTGGAAAAGGCGTAAATATTTCTTCAATATGATACTCAGCAGCTCTTAAGTCTTTTACAGCGCTTAAAAGCACATCGTCATCATCGAAAATAGCTTGTAACGTTTTATTACTCATGATTATTTTCTCTTAATTTTTTATAATTTTCTCCCGATGATTTCAAAATACTCTTTAACTCTGCCTGCGCTATTACAGGAAATGTTCTGGCGTATAACAAAAATAAAACGAAGAAAAATCCAATTGTTCCCATAAAAATACCGACATCAACAAAAGTTGGTGAAAACATCGTCCAAGATGAAGGTAAATGTCCGCGACTTAAATCAATTACAATGATGTCAAATCGTTCAAACCACATTCCTATATTTATCACTATAGAAATAAAGAATGACCATACATAATTAGTTCTTAATTTTTTAAACCACAATGATTGCGGAATAATGAAATTACAAGTTATCAATGCCCAAAAAGCCCACCAATATGGTCCTGTAGCGGCACCAATTGATAAATAGGTATAATCCTCATAACTACTTCCTGAGTACCATCCCATAAAAAACTCTGTTATGTAGGCCACTGAAACAATACCTCCAGTTAGAAGTATTACTTTATTCATATTTTCAATATGAATTCTGGTTATGTACGCCTCCAAATTTGAAACCTTTCGCATAATTAACAACAGTGTTTGCACCATCGCGAATCCCGAAAATATTGCCCCTGCAACAAAGTAAGGAGGAAAAATAGTACTGTGCCATCCGGGAATAACCGATGTCGCAAAATCCATAGATACAATTGTATGAACAGATAATACCAATGGTGTAGCCAAACCTGCCAATACCAATGAAACTTCTTCAAAACGTTGCCAATCTTTTAATCTGCCCGACCATCCAAAACTTAATAAACCATAAATTTTCTTCTGAAAAGGTTTTACCGCTCTATCTCTCAGCATTGCAAAATCCGGCAACAATCCAGTATACCAAAACACCAACGATACAGATAAATACGTTGAAATGGCAAAAACATCCCACAGCAATGGTGAGTTAAAGTTAACCCATAACGAACCCAATGCATTTGGCAATGGCAACACATAAAATGCGTTCCAAACTCTACCCATATGAATTATAGGGAATAAGCCTGCTTGAAAAACGGCAAATATTGTCATCGCTTCAGCCGAACGATTAATTCCCATTCTCCATTTTTGCCTGAATAACAACAAAACCGCAGAGATTAAAGTACCGGCGTGACCAATACCTACCCACCAAACGAAATTTGTAATATCCCAAGCCCAGTTAACCCTGTTGTTTAACCCCCAAACACCAATTCCAACTCCTATTGTATAAAAAATACATCCTATTCCATATAAAAAGGCTACTAATGCTATTGTAAATGCAATCCACCATTTTTTATTGGCTTTACCCTCAACAGGTGCTGCCACATCAACAGTAATATCGTGATAACTTTTGTTACCATTTATTAATGGTTCTCTTATAGACGCTTCGTAATGAGACATAATTTATTATAAATCTTTATTATAGTTATGATTCTTCAGTATTTCTAACTTTAAGGTGATACATCACATTTGGTTTTGTACCAATTTCCGCTAAAAGATGATAGGTTCTGTCGTCATTTATTAAATGAGCAACCTCACTTTTCTTGTCATTTACATCACCAAACACCATCGATCCGGTTGGACATGCACTTGAACATGCTGTTCGAAATTCTTCATCTTCAACAGGGCGTCCTTCTCTTTTGGCGGTTAATATACTCAATTGGGTTTTTTGTAAACACATAGAGCATTTTTCCATAACCCCTCTTGAGCGCACAACAACATCTGGATTCAAAACCATTCTGCCTAAATCATTGTTCATGTTAAAGTCGAATTCGTTATTTTCCGGATATTTAAACCAGTTAAATCTACGGACTTTATATGGACAGTTATTTGCGCAATATCTTGTTCCAATGCAACGATTGTATGCCATTTGATTTTGTCCCTGACGACCATGTGAGGTTGCTGCCACAGGACAAACTGTTTCACAAGGTGCATGATTACAATGTTGGCACATCACAGGTTGAAAAGCTACTTTAGGATTTTCGGAAGGTATGGTCATGGTATTAAACATTTCACCAGTTCCAAAAATAGCTTCTTCTTTTGCTTTTTCATTGGTCATATCAGAGGTGTAATACCTATCTATACGCAACCAATGCATATCTCTGCTTACTCGAATTTCATGTTTACCAACCACCGGCACATTATTTTCAGCATGGCAAGCTACAATACAAGCAGCGCAGCCAGTACAAGTTGCTAAATCTATTGACAAATTAAAATGAGGCCCAATGGTATCATCAAATTTCTCCCATAAATCTACGCGTTCTGCTGCTACTTCTTCATGATTTAGAGAAAATTCAGGTGTTTTATTCCAATCTTCTTTTGGCTTATTGATATAATCTTCTAAGATAGTTTCTTTAATAATTTCATCACGACCCATTATGGTATGTTGTAATTGAACACACGCAAATTCGTGGACGCTTGCCATTTTTTCAATTTCAACTGTTTGGAAATTACTAAAATTATGCATGAAAGCAAAAGCGTTGACACCCGTCATCATTTCTTTTTGCATTCCTGCAGTTCTTCCATAACCAATTGCCAAACCAATAGATCCATTTGCCTGACCTGGCTGAATAAGAACAGGTACATTTTCTAAGGTTACATCATTTACTCTAAGCGTTACCACACTGCCATTTAAAGCACCATCGCTTACATTCCAATTCTCTAAACCTAGCTTATTTGCGTCGGTAGCTGAAATGGTCATATAATTGTCCCAGGTTGTTCTTGTAATAGGATCCGGTAATTCTTGTAACCAAGGATTATTGGCTTGTTTTCCATCACCTAAACTAATTTTTGCATAAAGATTTAATTCAAAATCTGCAGGTTTTGTTTCCGCTAGTAATGCCGATGCCGATGTTGTTAAATCTACCGCATTCTTTACTAAAGAAATTTCAGTATTGTTTTTATAAATACCATCATGCAGTGCTTTATTCCAGGAACTTCCATTTAAGATAGTAGCCGACCAATTGTCTTTTATAAATTGATAATAGGTTTTATTTTCACCCATCCAAATTAGCATACTGTCTTCAAACTGACGTGTGTCAAATAATTGTTTTATGGTAGGTTGCATTAAGCTATATTCTCCTGCCTGAAACTGGGCATCACCCCAAGATTCTAAATAATGAGGAGTAGTCGCGACCAATTGCGATTGCAATGCAGTCTCGTCATTTGACATCGTGCAATTTACAGATAATTTAACTTTCTTTAATGCCTTATTAAATGCATCTGCATTTGCCAAAGAATAAGAAGGATTGCTATTATAAATAAATATTGCGCCAACATTTCCAGTTGTCATCTCGGTAACTAAATTGGTAACATCAGTATCATTCCCGGCTTTTACAAATCGTGGTGTTGTGATATCATACACTTCAGATTTCAAAAATTCATTTAAAGCGTTGCAAATCAATTGCGCATTTTTATCTTGAATGCCTGTTACAACAACCGCTTTACTGCCTGCTTGTTTAAGAAGATCTGCCGTTTTTTTGATAGCTGCATCGGCTAAAGTCCTTTTTGAAAGAAGATTATTTCCCGTAACCGCATTGTATAAATTGATAAGCGCATAAACTTGTTCAGAAGGTTTTATAGGAAACCTATTATCTGCATTTGCACCTGTTAATGATAAATTCGATTCAAATTGAAGGTGTTTAGACATTTTACCATTTACAGGCACCCTGCTTTTCGCATAATTTGCACTGTATTGACCCCCTTGCCAGTCTCCCAAAAAATCAGCTCCAATAGATACGATTACTGCTGCTTGATCAAATTTATAAGTTGGCAGCGCTCTTAAACCATACATTGTTTCAAAAGCATCTAATGCCGCACTTTCTGTTAAGGCATCATAAACAACATGAGAAACATTCCCATATAATTGTGAGAAGTTTTCTATAACTTTTTTAGTGGAAGGGCTTGCTGTTGTTCCTGTTAAAATAATAATTTTCTCATTGGTGCTTTTTAGAGATTCTAAAGTATCAATTACCTTTTTATCTAAATCTGACCAAATTATTGCTTCACCATTAGACAATGGCCCTCTTAATCTATTATTGTCATATAACGACAATACAGATGCTTGAACCCTTGCTGATGTAGCACCCCAATTTTCAGCCATTTTATTTGGCTCAATCTTAATTGGTCGTCCTTCCCTAACTTTTACCAATATATTTGCAATATCAGAACCATCTGAAATTAAAGAAGCGTAATAATTTGCTACTCCAGGAATAATATTATCAGGTTTAACAACATAAGGAATCGACTTTACCACAGGGCCTTCGCAAGAAGCTAAAGTTACTGCCACTGTTGTAAATCCTACATATTTAAGGAAATCGCGTCGTGTTGTTGCTGCTTGGGATAAATTTTCTTTATCACCTAAAAACTCATCGGTAGGTATTTCTTCCACAAACTCCTTTTGCATTAAGCTTTCAACAATAGGACTATCGGATTTGAGTTCTTCAACGCTTCTCCAGTATTTCTTATTTGATGCCATTGTTTATATTCGTATTATCTAAATTTTATTAATAGTGACATTTACCACATTCTTGCCCACCCATTTGAGCCACAGTAACTTTTTCTATACCGTATTTTTTCGATAATTGGTCGTGAATATTTTTGTAATAATCATTATTTTTCATGTCAACTTCCGTTGTTTTGTGACATTCAATACACCAGCCCATCGTTAATTTAGAAAATTGTTTTACCTCAACCATTGTTTCAACAGGGCCGTGACATGTTTGGCAGATAATGCCGCCAACAGTTACGTGTTGTGAATGATTAAAGTAAGCAAAATCTGCTAAATTATGAATACGAACCCATTCAATCGGTTTTTGTTCGTAACCTTCAATGTATTTAACATTTGCTTTATCCCAGCCAACTGCGTCATATATTTTTTGAATTTCCTTATCTAAATCTTCCTTTGTGTTATCTCCAAATAATTCTCCTTTATATTCTGAAATAGATTTGTGACAATTCATACATACGTTTACTGAAGGTATACCTGAAGTTTTACTGTTTTTTGCTGAAGAATGACAATACTGACAATCAATTTTATTGTCTCCCGAATGAACCGCGTGAGAAAATACAATTGGTTGAATTGGCTGATATCCGGTATCTACACCAACTTGCATAAAATAACCGAATACCAAGTATGCACTGCCCAACAAAACAAACATTACAGCCAAGAAACGTAAGAAAGGACTAAAAAACATTGATCTTAAGATACTTTCTTCACCTTCATCAGAAGCCAAACGTTTTTTATTTGTAGTAGCTGCAACTATAAATACCAATAATAAAAATACTAAAATTGTAACTCCAAGCATTGGTAAAACGCCAAAACCTGGTTTATTGAACATTTCTTCATTTTTTGCTGAAGTTGTTGTTGCAACCGCTTGTTGAACATCGCCCACAGCCAAGTATTTTAAAACGTCATCTAAATTCTGGTCTGAAAGCTGAGGAAAAGGAGTCATGGCAATTGGCGAATATTCAGATGCCGTTTTTGCCAATTTATCACCTGATGCAATTAAAGCCGCATTGTCTTTTATCCATAATTTTAACCAAGCCGCATCATATTTATTTTCAATATGCAACAGCGGCGGACCAATTAACTTTCCTTCCAGTTTGTGACAAGCTGCACAATTTGTTTTGAAAATTTGCTTACCGCGCTCAACGCCAGGGTCAACTTCCTGAGTTCCGGATACAACCGCAGTTGCAACCGGTGCTCCTTTGGTATATTCTAAAATATCAATGATATCTTGATCGGACAACTGAGGATTGGGAATCATTGGCAATTTGTTGTTCTCTTCGAAAACCTGAATTGCTAATTTATCTCCCGATTTAATCATTCCAGGACTGTCTTTAATCCAGGCAATTAGCCAAGCTTGATCTCTTCTCTCTGTAACTCCCTGTAATGCCGGGCCCACTAATTTCGCATCTAGTTTGTGACAGGCTGCGCATATAGATTTGAACAGTTTTTCACCATTCGCAGGATCAGCTTGTTGCGCCGATAGATTAAGCGAGAAAAAGAATAGGAAAGCAAGACTACTAGTGACTAATCTTGATAGTGGACTGTGTTGTTTCACACTTTTCATATTTAAAAAAGATATTTTCTTTCTAGTTTGGTACAATTTTTTCATATATAAAAATATGACTTTAATCATTTTTAAAGGATTTGACAAAAGTAGCATATATTAATAAAACTCAAAATGTAAAAATTGTGTTAAATGTAATTTATATTCATTCTAAATAACTAATTTATGCATATTCATCTCAAGGAAAATTATAAATTTGAAAAATATATAAAAAATCATGAATAAATTATCGACAAGAACAATAATGCCCCTGTTTTTTGCTATTTTCTTAAGCATAGCAAACTCCTACGCACAAAGTGAAAATGATAAGATTAATACATTAATAGAACAAAAAAAGGCATTTAATAAAACGAATAAAAACATAATTGTCTTTAAAATTCAAATTTATAACGGAAATGAAACTCAGGCTTATGCCGTTCAACGAAGTTTTGAAGCTGATTTTCCTGAATACCGCGCAAAAATTAAATATGATACCCCTGAGTTTAAAACAAGATTTGGAAACTTTAGAACGCGATTGGAAGCCGACAGGGCATTAAATGCAATAAAAGTAAAATATGCCGGAGCCATTGTTTTGGAAGAAAAAATTTAGGCTTTAAACCACCCTGTTTAATCTTTCAAACAAACGTTGTTTTAAATTGTTGTAGTTTATGATAGATTCCATTATTTTATCTCTTTCTTCTTCAATACCAACTTCAGTAATTAATGAATTGATTTTTTGCTCAATAAGAATACGGCGAATATTGTAAATGGCGTCAAGCACCATTTTAGAAAGGTCACTTTTTTTGCTTCTTATGAAAATATCTCTTCGTTCCCAGTTGCTTAGCACGTGCCTTTCATCATCCATTAAAATAGTGGTAACTAAATTCGCCACTTCACTATTTGCGTGATTCACCAACATATCTACAGAAATTGTTTCATCTTGATTTAACTGGTAAATTATTTCATAATAAATATTTTTAAAGGTTTCGTGGGTAAATTCAACCTCATCATCATGTAAATTCAAATAAATCTCCTTTGAAACCACATTGCTGAATTTTACCTTTTTTATGGACTGAGAATCGTGATCCGCTAGCTCATCCCCTGCAACGAAATCGACAAAATCAACCTCATTATTTCCATACAACAATAAAATTTTTATAATTTCCCGCTCATATTTCTGAAGCTCGTTAACTTTTTCAAATTGCGGCGTTTTTTGCATAATAGCCTCCGTAGGTTTCTCCTGAAAAGGCCTGTTTGCAGCGTCTCTTTGTTCCTTTTTATCGATTTGCGCCAACTCATTAAATAGCACATTTTCAGAAATATCCATGATTCTTGAACATTCCTGAATATAAACCTCGCGCTGAATTCTGTCGGGAATTTTAGAAATGCTTACCACAATATCCCTAATTAACCCAGCTTTTTTAACAGGATCGTGCTGTGCTTCTTCCATCAATAAAGCCACTTTAAAATTGATGAAATCTTTGGAATTTTGTTTTAAATATTCCTTTAGTTCCTGGGTGGTTACCTTTTTAGAAAAACTGTCCGGGTCATCACCATCCGGAAACATCACCACTTTTACATTTAAGCCTTGCTCTAAAATTAAATCAATTCCTCTAATGGAAGCGCGCATTCCGGCAGCATCACCATCAAATAGAATGGTGATATTTTTTGTGAGTCGGTTTATCAATCGGATTTGATTTTCAGAAAGCGCCGTACCCGATGAAGATACAACATTCTCAATACCTGCCTGATTAAATGAAATTACATCGGTATAACCTTCCACCAAAAAACAATTGTCTTCTTTGGCAATGCTTTGTTTTGCGTAATAAATACCATATAAAACATTTCCTTTATGGTAAATTTCACTTTCAGGTGAATTTAAATATTTTGCTGCTTTTTTATCGTTGATTAAAATTCTGCCTCCAAAACCGAGAACTCTTCCACTCATACTGTGAATCGGAAACATTACACGACCTTTAAAACGGTCAAATTGTTTGGTTCCTGTTGATGAAAGTAAGTCGTCTTTTACAATGGTAAGCCCAGTAGATTCGAGATATTTTAAATTATATCCTTTATTGAGCGCCTCGCTTGAAAAAGCATCCCATTCATTTAGCGAATAGCCCAATTGAAATTTTCGAATTGTTTCATCCGTAAAACCACGTTCTTTAAAATAACTGAGTCCAATCGCTTTTCCCTGCATATTTTCAAGCAATGTTTCATGAAAATAATCGCGCGCAAACTCCGAAACAATAAACATGCTTTCGCGCTCATCAGCCTGATGTTTTTGTTCATCGCTTTGTTCAGTTTCCTCTATTTCAATATTGTATTTTTTTGCCAAAAAACGAATGGCTTCCGGATAGGAATAGTGTTCCTGCTCCATTAAAAACGTAACCACGTTCCCTCCTTTTCCCGAACTGAAATCTTTCCAAATTTGTTTGACGGGAGAAACCATAAACGACGGACTTCTTTCTTCGGAAAAAGGACTTAAACCTTTAAAATTACTTCCCGATTTTTTCAATTGAACAAACTCGCCAATAACCTCCTCAACACGAGCAGTTTCAAAAACTTTATCTATGGTACTTCTGGAAATCAATGGTGTTTGTTTTATGGATTTTAAGTTTTCTAAATTACAATTATTACTGACAAAAAAAAACTGTCTAAAAGGAAATTCTCATCTTTATGAACCCACCTGTCAACGACAAATACAGTTTAATGATTTTATATCCTTTTAGACAGCTTTTAAAAATCTAACTCTTTATAATTTTTTTTTACGAAACAGCTTTTAACTTTTTTATGGTTGATCTGTTGATTTTATCTTCAGCGTAATCTTTCGTGATTTTTAGTGTTTTTTCACCTGTTCCCGGCAAATCAAACATTGCATCCGTTAAAATAGCTTCACACAAAGATCGAAGTCCACGAGCACCTAATTTATATTCCACTGCCTTATCAACGATATACATCAATGCATTTTCGTTAATGGTGAAATCAATTCCATCCATTATAAACAATTTTTGGTATTGTTTTATGATTGAATTTTTAGGTTCGGTTAAAATCATCCTCAATGTTTTTTCATCTAAAGGGTTCATATGTGTCAATACTGGCAAACGTCCAATAATTTCCGGAATTAAACCAAAATCTCTTAAATCTTTCGGAATAATGTATTTTAACATATTTGCTTTATCAACGAAATCTTCTTTTATGGAAGCGCCATAACCAACCTCTTGTCGGTTTAGTCTTTTTCCTATTACTTTTTCAATTCCTGAAAATGCCCCACCCGCCATAAATAAAATATTTTTGGTGTTGACTTCAATGAATTTTTGATCAGGATGTTTTCTTCCTCCTTTTGGCGGAACATTAACTACCGAACCTTCCAACAATTTCAACAATGCCTGTTGAACGCCTTCTCCTGAAACATCACGGGTAATTGAAGGGTTGTCGCCTTTACGTGCAATTTTATCAATTTCATCAATAAAAACAATTCCTCGCTCAGCCTTGCTCACATCATAATCTGCCGCCTGCAACAAACGTGTTAAAATGGTCTCCACATCTTCACCTACATAACCAGCTTCAGTTAAAACCGTGGCATCAACAATGCAAAACGGCACATTTAGCATTCTTGCGATGGTACGGGCAATTAAGGTTTTGCCAGTTCCTGTTTCTCCAACGATGATAATATTGCTTTTTTCTATTTCAACCTCTTCTTCATCTTTAGAGTCAGGCTGCAACAAACGCTTGTAGTGATTGTAAACTGCAACAGCCATCACGCGTTTTGCCTGATCCTGTCCAATCATATACAGATCAATAAACGTTTTTATTTCCTTTGGTTTTTTAACAATCAAATCATGGGAAAGCGCAGAAGAATTACTTCCTGCAATTTCTTCCATCACAATTCCATGAGCCTGCTCGATACACTTGTCGCAAATATGCGCATCTAAACCTGCAATAAGCAAATCTGTTTCTGGCTTTTTTCTTCCGCAAAACGAACATTCCAAGACTTCATCTTTCGCCATTTCTTCAGTTATTAGTTTTTAGTTATTAGTTTTTCAGCAGTTTTATTTTGCCGATATTTTTATATATTATTTTCTAATCAAAACTTCATCAATCATTCCATAAGCTTTTGCTTCATCGGCTTTCATCCAATAATCACGATCTGAATCGTGATGCACTTTTTTTAATGTTTGACCAGAGTGTTTTGAAATTATTTGATACAATTCTTCTTTTAATTTCAAAATTTCACGTGTGGTGATTTCTATATCACTTGCCTGACCTTGGGTTCCTCCTAAAGGCTGATGAATCATTACACGAGAATGTGGCAATGCCGAACGTTTTCCTTTTGTACCGGCACACATTAAAACAGCCCCCATTGATGCTGCTATTCCTGTACAAATTGTAGCGACATCAGGTTTTATAAATTGCATCGTGTCATAAATTCCCAAACCGGCATAAACGCCTCCGCCCGGTGAATTGATATAAATAGAAATATCTTTTGAACTGTCTACACTTTCCAAAAACAACAATTGCGCCTGAATAATATTGGCAACATAATCGTCAATTCCCGTTCCTAAAAAAATAATTCTATCCATCATTAAACGCGAAAACACGTCCATTTGGGCAACGTTTAACTGACGTTCTTCAATAATATAAGGTGTTAGACTGCTAACCAACTTGTCATAATACATGCTATTGATTCCTTGGTGCTTAGTCGCGTATTTTTTAAATTCTTTTCCGTAATCCATTTTTCGGTGTTTTAAAGTATTAAGAGCACAAAGATATGAAGTATTTATTTATTTTAAACTGTATTTAAAATTTGTGTGTATATATCTAAAATTAAAACCAATTGGGCGTAATATTAAAAACGTCACTTCGAGTGTTTTTTTGTGTAGTGACTTCTCCATACATCACACAAAAAGTGTGATCTTAGAAATGACGTGGAACAAAAAATGTATCGAGAATCGTTTTTAATGAAATTTTTCTTGTTTCGATACGATTTTCTGACGAAAATCACTCATACTCGACGAAAAATTATCATCAAAAACTAATTACACCCAACGTGTTAAAATTAAAGCAATTAATTATTTCATTTTTATTATGCATGCATAATATTATTCCCTATCTTTGATAGCAAATTTTTTATTTTATACTTTAAATAAAAATCACAGCAATGAAATACACTTTATTAACACTCTCTCTTTTTATTTTTTCAATAAGCAGTTACGGACAAGAATTTGTAAACGGAACTATTATTACCCAACGTTATGACACCATTGCAAATGTAAAAATAGAAACCATTAGCGAAGCTAAAAGTTTGTTGCATTTAACTTATGTTGATGCTGATGGCCATCAACAAAACCCCGACATTGAATCTATAAAAAGTTATACCAGAGGCGATGAAAATTTTACCCGCATTTACAATAATGGGGAAATGATTTTGGTGAAACAAATCACCGCAGGAAAAAAATTAAACTTATATGAACGGGATTATAATGGCATCACAACCTATTATGTGGAAAAGGTTTTTGATGAAATTATAAAAGTTCCTTCATCCGATTCAAAATTCAGCAAGGTTTTAGGGGAATATTTAAGTGATTCTCCTGAAATTTCAAAAAAAATTAAATCCAAAGAATTGCAGGATCTAAAAGAAATTGTAAATCTTTACAACAACGCCTAATATTATGGTCATGTAAAAAAAGTCCGCTGATGCTTCATTGACGGACTTTTTTATTTGTTTTCTCTCCCTTTTAGGTATATTTGAAATTCATTAAACCATTTAAAAATGAAATTTTTTTATACGCTTATTTTTTTAATATTCACTTTTCAATCCGCCGTTACCGCTCAAAACTACAAACAACGATTTGATGACATTGATATAAAACATTATAATTTAAAGATAGAAGTCAACGATTCCACCAATAGTATTCAGGCAACAATGCTTATTTCGTTAAAGTTTAAACAATTGTTAAACGACTTCCAATTGGATTTGGTTCAAAAAGATTCCACAGGAAAAGGCATGAATATTGAATCTGTTTTTCAGAATAATGATACGATACAATTTACGCATTCAGAAAATAAAATTACCATTCAGCCAAAATTCATAAACACGGACAGTATTTTCAACTATGAAATAAAATACCAGGGCGTTCCTAAAGATGGTCTCATCATTAGTGAGAGCATTTACGGAGACAGAACTTTTTTTGCTGATAACTGGCCAAACAGGGCTCAAAATTGGTTTCCTTGCGTAGACCATCCTTCTGATAAAGCCACTGTTGAATTCTCCATCACAGCACCCAATCATTATCAGGTTATTGCAAATGGATTCTTGACAGAAGAAACCAATTTAGCCAATAATTTAAAATTGTATAAATACAAAACTTCCGAGCCACTCCCCACAAAAGTAATGACAATTGGCGTTGCTCGTTTTGCCGTGCAGCATATTGGAGAAACACACAATATCCCAGTTTCAACCTGGGTGTACCCTCAAACAAAAGAACAGGGATTTTATGATTTTGGCAATGCAAAAAGCATCCTCGATTTTTTTATCAAAAATTTTGGAGAATACCCTTACCAAAAATTGGCAAACGTGCAATCTAAAACACAATTTGGCGGCGCAGAAAATGCCGGAGCCATTTTTTATTTCGAGAAATCAGTTACCGGAAAAAGAGACCATGAGGATTTAATTGCCCATGAAATTGTACACCAGTGGTTTGGGAATTCAGCCTCAGAAATTGATTGGTCACATCTATGGTTAAGTGAAGGGTTTGCAACCTATTTCACCGATTTGTTTATTCAGGAAACCAAAGGCGAAGAAACTTTTCAAAAAAGAATTAAAGAGGAACGAAAAAAGGTATTGAATTTTTATAAAATAAAACAAACTCCGGTAATTGATACCGAAAACAACGATTTAATGAGCTTATTAAACGCAAACTCTTATCAAAAAGGCGCTTGGGTTTTACATATGCTGCGAAAAAAGTTGGGAAATGAAACTTTTTGGAAAGGAATTAGAACCTATTATGAAAAATTTAAATTCAGCAATGCATCAACCAACGACTTTAAAAAAGTGATGGCTGAGGTTTCCGGCCAAAATTTAGATGTCTTTTTTACGCAATGGCTTCAAAAAGCAGGTCATCCCATTTTAAAAACATCATGGCTTTACTACCAAAATAAACTTCGATTGATTATTAACCAAACTCAGAAAACTGCTTTTCAATTTCCTCTTGATGTTGAATTGGTTTATACTGATGGTACTTCTGAAATAAAAACCATAGATGTTTCTCCTATTGAAATTCCATTTGAAATTGCAACCAAAGGAGAAGTGAAGGAAATTAATTTCGATCCAAATACATGGTTGTTATTTGAAATGGCCCCCTAACCCCCAAAGGGGGAATTAGTAAGTTCTAAGTTGTAATTATTACTATTTACTTTTTTTAAACTTTCCTTCTTTGGTCTTCGGTCTTCAGACTTTTCAACATTGTAACTTTAAAACTTTGCGACTTTCCAGGGCATTCGCTTTTAAACTTGCAGGATTAATTCTCTGTAAGTATCGCTAGCAAAGGCTTTCTGACGTTTTCTATTTTTAGATTTTGGGAACGTTTTTTCTTGGTCGAGCATTGTAATGGCAAATTTTGCGATTAAATTA
>JAENXD010000032.1 GCA_016649745.1 Flavobacteriaceae bacterium
CTGCTGCCGTTAGAGATTATTTAATCTCAAATGGTATCAATGCAGATAGATTGACAACTGTAGGTTTTGGAGAAAGCAAACCAATTGACACAAATAAAACCGCAGCAGGCCGTCATAACAACAGACGTACTGAAATACTTTTAAAAAAATAAGCTAAAAGCTTTACTTTTTAAAAAAGTAAAAATCGTCTAAAATTAATTTTTTAGACGATTTTTTTTGATAAATATTTTAAATGAAATTCCTATTTTAAACCTTAAACCACAAACGCAACTTTAAAATAATCGTTTACGTCAATCACCATCATTCCTGCTTCTTCAGCTGCATTCATCCCCAATATTCCATCTTCAAAAACAACACAATCTTTAGGATTTACGCCCATTAATTCAGCGCATTTTAAAAAAGTTTCTGGATGCGGTTTGTGTTTTAAAATATCATCCGCAGTAATAACAATCTCAAAATAGTTTTGCATTTTAATAACTTCCAAGGTTTTTTTAGCGCCTTTTTTAGTACTTCCGGTTCCGATGGATATCGGTAAAATTGTGTGATATTTCCTGATAACATCTGTAACTACCTCAATTTCCTCAGTAGAATTTACCAAGGTTTTAAAATGGTCTTCTTTTACTTTTCCAACGGCAACAGGATTCATTTTAGTGCCAAACATTTCGTTTAGTTTTTCAATAGTGGCCGTTCTCGGCATTCCTGTCAACTGCATAAACAAAGCAGCATTAAAGTTTATTCCGTAAGGCGAAACTGCCTTTCTCCATGATATAAAATGATTTGGCATGGTGTTGGCAATGGTGCCGTCTAAATCGAAAATAAGTGCTTTTGCCTGTTGGGGTATTTTAATCATAAGTTGCTTTAAGCTGCAAAAATACAGCTTTTAGCACAATTTGACAGTTTTGTTTTAAATTTTAAAGTTATTTTAACGTTACTTCCGTCCTATTAAATGGCTTCATACAATTTCCCTGGCAATGGTTTTACCATCCCTTTCATTTCTAAATTAAACAACAATGCTGCGGTTTGATGGATCGGTAATTTGCAGTTCAGGGAAATTAAATCGATCAATTGTTTTCCGTTTTGTGTCAAAAAATTATACATTAACTGTTCATTTTCCGTTAATTCAACAAAAAGTTGTTTTTGAATAGGTTTGGGGCTGCTTTTCTCCAATCGCCAATTCAGCATATCAATTAAATCCTTTGCTGATGTTAAAATGGCGGCTTTGTTGTTCTTAATTAAATCATTGCAGCCTCTGCTGTACATGTCTGTACTTCTTCCGGGAACTGCAAAAACATCCCGACTGTAAGAATTTGCAATATCGGCGGTGACCAAAGAACCTCCCTTTTCGGCAGACTCAATAATGATTGTTGCTTCTGACATCCCGGCAACAATTCTGTTTCGTTTTAAAAAATTTTCGCGCTGCGGTTGGTCGTTGTGCCAAAAATCGGTTAGAAATCCCCCATTTTTATTGATTTCAGAAATATACTTTTTATGAACTTTTGGATAAATTTCTTCAAATCCGTGCGCCAAAACACCAATTGTTTGCAGTTCGTACTTTAGGGAAGCTTTGTGGGCACAAATATCAACTCCATACGCAAAACCGCTTACAATAATGGGATTAAATTCTTTTAAGTCCGAAATAAATTTTTCACAAAAACCCCTTCCATAACCAGTCATTTGACGCGTACCGACAATGCTAATTATTGGTCCTTTGCTTAAATCAATATTCCCTTCTTTAAAAAGCAGAATTGGACCATCAATACAATGTTTTAATTTTTCCGGATAATTATTATCAGTAAAATAAAGTGTTTTAATATTGTTATTCTGAATGTATTTTAGCTCTTCTTCAGCTTCTTTTAAATTGGCGGGATCGAATAAATGTTGAGCAGAAAGAAGACCAAAACCAAAAATGTTTTCAATATTTCTGCGTTTTTCCTTAAACACGTTTTTTGCGCTTCCGCAGTGTGCCAACAACTTTTTTGCATTAATGTCTCCAATACCTTTCACGCGCTGCAACGCTAAAACGTACAGTAAATCTTCTTCTAGCATATTTTAACAATTTGAGTGTCAATATATAAAATTATTGTTAATAAAAATTGTGCAAATTCTTAAATTTAAAAGTGGATTTTACTATATTTGTTTCAATGACATTAGCGACCTACATAAGCGATTTATTATACCGATACGAATGTGTGATTGTACCTAATTTTGGCGGCTTTGTAACCAACGAAATTTCGGCAAAAGTGAATCATTTTACACACACTTTTTCCCCGCCATCCAAACAGTTGACCTTCAATTCCCATTTACAAAATAATGATGGTTTGCTGGCAAACTATGTCGCTACAATCAAAAATATTTCCTATTTGGAAGCTATGAAAGCTATTGAAAAAGAGGTAAATTCCTGGAAATTAATGCTGAATTCCGAAATTCTTGATCTGGAAAATATTGGGTCGTTTAAAATAAATAAGGAACAGAAAATAATTTTTGAACCTATAAATTCACTTAATTATTTAACTTCATCTTTTGGTTTGGGGACTTATGTTTCGCCGGCCATAAAACGTGAGGTTTATAAAGAAAAAATTAAGCAGTTGGAAACTTTTTCTGCTGAAGAAACAAAACGAAAAACGCCTGCATTTATTAAATATGCGGCAACTGCGGCAATTCTTTTTGCATTGGGCACCGTTAGCTGGAACGAATACCAAAAAATAGCGTATAAAAATTTAGTTGCCGAAACCGAACAGCAACAAAAGAAATTGGTAAAAACAATTCAGGAAGCTACCTTTGTGATTTCCAATCCATTGCCTGCGATTACCTTAAATATCATCAAAGAAACTTATAATTACCATATTATAGCAGGCGCTTTTAGGGAACCAGAAAATGCAGATAAAAAATTGCAGCAATTGCTTGAAAAAGGATATAATGCTAAAATTTTAGGCGTTAACAAGTGGAACTTAACTGAAGTTGCCTTTGAAAGCTTTACCAACGAAAATGATGCGATAAACAAATTGCGCAGCATTCATAAAACTGAGTCTGAAGACGCTTGGCTGTTGGTTAAAGAATTCTAATTTCAGCTTTTTTTGTAATCTTCCTTTTCATAAAATAGCAAAACATTGCTAAAAAATTCAATTAACCATGGTAAAAACACCCAAAGAATCTTTAACAATATTTACAGATATTGTTTTGCCCGGAGAAAGCAATCCGTTGGGAAATTTATTTGGAGGCGAATTATTAGCGCGAATGGACAGGACCTGCAGTATTGCAGCGCGACGCCATTCGCATGCAATTGTGGTGACCGCATCAGTAAATCATGTGGCATTTAACAATGCCGTTCCTGTAGGAAGTGTGATGACTATTGAAGCCAAAGTTTCAAGAGCTTTTAGGTCGTCCATGGAAATTTATGTGGATGTTTGGGTTGAAGACCGGGAATCTCAGGTACGTTCCAAAGTAAATGAAGGCATTTATACCTTTGTGGCTGTTGATAAAGATGGTAAGCCTATAGCGGTTCCGCAAATTGAACCGGAAACTGCCCTCGAAAAAGAACGTTATGAAGGTGCTTTACGAAGAAAACAATTGAGTTTAATCCTTTCAGGAAAAATGAAACCTACTGATGCCGACGAACTGCGTACATTATTTATTGGGTAAAAGCAATCAGTAATAAATTAGCGTTATATAAAATTCAACATACCCATAACCTAAAATACCCTTACATTTTATAAATCCAGGAAGCCGGATCTTCAGTAGTTACATTTCGCGACAACACAAATCCCAAAATAGTTTTTCCTGTAATTTTATCCGTATAAATGGTACCAATTTCTTCCTTTGTTTTTACTTTATCGCCGGTATTTACAAACACGCTTTCCAAGTTTTTATAGACGGTAATATAATCCCCATGCTGGATTAATATGGCTTTTAAATTACCCCCCAATACTTGAACGGACAACACAGTCCCCTCAAATACAGCACGGGCTTTACTGCCGTTATCTGTAGTAATTCTAACGCCATTGCTTTGTATGGTGGCCGTTTTTACAATAGGGTGCGGTTGTTTTCCGTAATAAGTAGACACATACCCCTTTTCTACAGGCCAGGGCAATTGTCCTTTGTTCGCCGTAAATTTTGTCGCCAATTCCTTTGCTTCTGCTGTTAGCGTAAAAGTTGCAGATGTTGTGTTTGAAGTATTTTTATTTGAAGCCGCAATAGCCTCTCTAATTATTCTGTCAATTTGGGCTTCAATTTTTCGTTCTTCTTTTTGAAATTGTTGAATTTGCCTTTTATATTTATTTTCCTTGTTCTTTACTTGGCCCAATAAACCTTCCTGCTCCTTTTTTTCCTTTTGAATAACGGTTTGCTCTTGCTGTTTTATGGTTAACAATTCTTGTTTTTGCTTCTTTTTTGATACTAAAGTATCTGTCAATTCCTGAATTTCAAATATTTTTTGTTGAATTTCTTCTCCCTGATTTTTTCTGAAACTGGAATATTGTTTCATATACTGAAAACGTTTATATCCCTGATAAAAATTTTCGGAAGAAAGCAAAAACATTATGCGGCTGTTTTGGGACTTGCTTTTATATGATTTATAAATCATTTGTGCATAATCTTTTTTTAGCGCTTCTAAATTGCGTTCGTTTTTATTTATTTCAAGCTGATTTAAATAAATTTCATTTCCAAGTTCAGCAGATTCACGAGAAATTACCGTAATTAACTCTTCCCTTTTGCCTATTTTATCATTTAAATCCTTAACATCAATAAGTAAATTATTCTCCGTTTTTTTTGTGTTAGACAGCAAGGCATTTATATAAACAATATCTTTTTGAATTTGTGCTCGGCGAGCCTCTAAACCTTCTTGCTTTTTGTTTTGCGCCGATATTGATACACTTATAAAAAGTGCTGAAACAATTAAAATATACTTAGATTTAAACTGCATTATTTTAAACTAATTTCTTTGTAACCATTCGGTATTTCAAACGGAAATGTTAATTCTTCATTAAATTCAACCGACCGATATTCAAGATTTATCGTTGTTAACTTTTGGTGGTCTGTGGCTCTTATGTTAATATTTTCAGGAAACTGTTCTCCTTTAATATTTTTATAATTTGCGTAGGAAACCGAAAGCAATTGCTGTTTTTCCGTATTGGTAATTTCTTGTCGGTTAAGTTTAAAATTATCAGGATTCATAAAAAACAGAATACCAAATAGTACGTTTTCTTTTTTTGGCGACAACTGATATAATCTATGGTCTATTTTTGAATCATATTTTTCTTTTCTTAAGTTTAAAACAGCTTGCCCCAATAAGATGTTTTGAACTTTTTGATAATCCAATTCCGTTCCTAGCCATTTACTTAACATTGAAAAGTCACCATCGTAATAAGTTCCTTTTAATTTTTCGTAATAACTCACCCTGTCTGGCGTAATTTTAATTTTAGCCAAAGGAAAACCCAACTTTGTGGCGCTCATCCAAATGGTTTTATCCAATTCTATGCGTAGTTTAATATTAATGGAGGTTGACATTTTACTGTCGGAATATTTTGCATTTAAATTGGCATTCACCGTTTTATGGTTAAAATTGTTGTCGTAGTGATTGCTGATTATTTTTTTTGTGGAAATATTTTCAATAATATCCATATCCGATAGGCTTTTTTTGCTTTTACACGATGTAAGTGCAAATAACATCAATATTGCTATTTTAAAATAATGTTTCATCTGTTTTTATTTTCTTAACGCCGCGGCTCTTTGTTTGTATTTTAAAGCTTCACTTTTGTTGCCCAACTTTTCATGATTTACAGAAAGTTGTTCATAAAAATCGGCTTCCATTGCGCTGTTATCAATAACAAAATCAATGCCAATACTTAAAACGGCGATTGCTTCGTTATATTTTCCCAGTTTATTTAGCGCAACACTATTCATTTTATATAAATAAGGCTGCTCCGGAAATAACTCCAATGCCTCTTTACTGTCCGCATAAACCTGTTCAAAAAGCTCGGCTGCTGCTTCTTTGGTTAAAATTTCCTGCACTATTTTAAATTCCTTATTTTTTGAATATAATTTTTTTAAAGATTCAATATCAATATCTTCATTGACGATATCAGACTGTTTTTCAGCGTTTACCTGAAGTGATTTTCTGTTTTCCAAATAACTTTTAAAAGATTTTAATTTTAAAGTTGTCATAGCGTTTTCTTCCATTTTTGAAATCAATGCTTCGACCTCCATAAAATTTTGGTTTTGAATGTAAAGAAACACCAATTCCTCAGTATCTTTTGGCTGAATTTGAAGAATCATTTTTTGAACTTCAATAGCTTTGCTGAAATTTCGCTGTGCTTTTAAAACAGCTACTTTATGCTGCAACAAATACCTATTTTCTGGTTCAAATGCCAGGGCTTTATCGATAAATAATTCCGCTTCAAAATAATTGTTTAATTCTAAATGATTTTTTGAAAATTCAAAAAAAACAGAAACATTTGAAGGATCTATTTCACTGCACAACTCCAAGCTTTCAATAGCTTTTCCATAGTTTTTTATGGCTTTTTGCTTTAAAGCTTCAAAAAAATGAGTTTGAAATTTTAAGCTATTTTCTTCTTCGGTATTTATTTTTTGGGCATAGGAAAAACCTGAAATGAATATCATTCCAACAGCAATTATTCGATGCAAATTAACAGTTCTCATATGGCGTTGCAATATACAATTTATTCAAACGGAAATTAATCAATTTGCCAATTAGGCAATTAGCAAGTTATTTATTTTAAATTCCCCTTTGGGAGTTATACCCATTGAATTTTTTCACCCTGAGCGAAGCCGATGGGTAAAAATTTGAATTATTTTCAGTTCAATTTAGAAATAAAATTTAAGCATAGCCTAAGCTATGGTTCCATTTTATGACGACAAATGAGCTAAAAAGAAACGAATTTTATGCGACATTTGAATGTTTAATTGGTATTGGGGGATTTTATAGTCCTTTTGGAATGGCCTCTATTAATTTTTGGGCGTAGGCTGTTTTTGGCGATTCGTAAATAGCATCGGCGTCGCCAATTTCCTCAATTCTGCCGTTGTTCATCACCACCAACTGATCGGCCATATATTTTACCACCGCCAAATCATGAGAAATAAAAATATAGGTAAAACCAAAATCGTCTTTTAATTCATTCAACAAATTTAACACCTGCGCCTGCACAGAAACATCAAGTGCCGAAACCGATTCATCGCAAATAATCAACTTCGGATTTAAAACAATGGTTTGTGCAATGCCAATCCGCTGCCTTTGTCCGCCTGAAAATTCATGGGGATAACGGTAAAAATGCTCCGCATGCAATCTAACGCATTCCAACAGTTTAAAAACGTATTTTTTTCGTTCTTCGGACGAATTTAATATTCCGTGAACTTTCATAGGCTCCATCAAAGCTTCACCCACTGGAATTCTCGGATTAAGTGATGAAAATGGATCTTGAAAAATAATCTGAACTTCCTTTCTGAAATTTTTTAATTCCTCTTTTGAAAGATTGGTAACATCCTTTTGTTTATAAAAGATTTGTCCTTTTTTGATACTTTTTTGTGCTGCAATAAAATTTCCTGAACCTGATTAACCACAAGTTAAACTTGGATTTAAAGAACTCATTGGTTCTTGAAAAATCATGGAAATTTTATTTCCCCTTATTTATTGAAAATCTTTTTCTGAAGTGTTTTGTAAATTGGTATTATCAAATAAAATAGTGCCGTTTATGGCTGTGTTTTTTGGAAGCAATCCTAAAATAGCCAATGCAGTAACCGATTTTCCGCTACCGGATTCACCAACTATTCCTAATATTTGTTATTGATCCAATTCAAATAAAACTTCATTAACCACTTTATTTAACTCATTTTTTGAGCCAAATGAAATTGATAAATTCTGAACTTTTAAAATGAGTTCCATAAGGTAAAAATTAATGTTTTGACAACAGTGCTATTGTGCTTTTTGAGTATACAAATGTAGCCAAATTTGAACAAATTTAGGACGTCACTTTATTTTTAGCGGTTAATTTCACCAATCCCACTGCAGAAACTAGCGCGTCTACCAATTCCGCCATCTGGGCTTCACTGTCGTTTTGCTCGTCGGTGGGATCTTGTGGTTCCGCCATCCGGGCATTTTTCATTCTGCCACTCAAACCAGAACTTACGGTTCTGTCATTTGACCTTTAACAAGTGGCAAAGATAAAAAAAACCAAATTACAATTCCTGCTCTGCTCGATTTTGTTTTGTGATTCCTGCTTATACCATGTTTACGATTTCTTCAATTGCATCAAAATCGAAAAGGCTCGATCAATATCTTTTTCACTTACTAAAATAGTGAATTCATTGGTAGTAGAAATAAGTTCCTCAATATTGATCTTATCAATGGCGAGCGTTTTCAAAATATAGAAAAAGAAGCCGCTAGTCTGATTCCTTTTTTTGGGCAACCGTAAGGTGATGGAGGCCAAATTGTATTTTTTAAAAATTAGCTGCTCATTTGAAAATATTTCTTCAACGAGTTGGGTTTTTGAACTACTAACAACAATGGTGGTTTCAAAAATCCCACGTGAGATAGAGTAATAAAACTGATCGCCTTCTATTTGGGCTATCAATTCTCTTCTTCGTTCATTTAATGTGCTCGAATTTTCGAAAGTAAAATGCATCAATCCGGACTGAACAATGAAATCACCAAGAGTACTGACAAATTGTTTAAGTCCAAAATTGAGATTATAGGTAATGCCGGGATCATATCTTTTAATCGCCATATCAATCGCTCCTAATTGCACACTCTTCTTTAACTCTTTCTCTATTCGTGGCTTGAATTTTCTTGACAAGGAAGAAACATTGATTAATCCTTCTTCGAGGGCCTCTTCTAAAAATGGCGTTTCTCGAATTAATTTCTTTACTATTTCTCCAATGGATTTCATCTGTTAATATTTAAACATTTTGTGGAAATTAAGTGTAAAATTAACAATAATTTTGATTTTACAACTTTTTAATTTTATTTTGGTTCAGCATTAATTATAACTCTAAAAAAGTCTAACCTTGTTCAACAAAGAATTGTACAATTATTTTTTTCATTTGGAAACCCCATTTTATTATTACGATATGAACTTATTTCATGATAGTTTAAATAAACTCAAATCAGCCGCTGATAGCTATAACTACCATATTCATTATGCCATAAAAGCAAACGCAAATACCCGCATTCTTGAAACAATAAAAGGATATGGCTTTGGTTTCGACTGTGTAAGTGGAAACGAAGTCAAAAAAGCTATAGAAACAGGAATTAACCCTGACAAAATTGTTTTTTCCGGAGTCGGAAAAAGTGATGCAGAAATCAATTATGCGATTGATCATTCTATCTTTGGTTTCAACTGCGAATCCCTGGAGGAAATTGAAGTAATAAATGATTGGGGATTCAAGAAACAAAAAGTCGTACCAATATCGCTCCGTCTAAATCCAAATATTGACGCGGTCACTCATAAGTATTTGACGACCGGATTACCCGAAAATAAATTTGGGATTCCTGTCCATTTTTTGGATGAAGTCATTACACAGACAAAGACCCTTTCCAATATTAAACTCATCGGGCTTCATTTTCATATTGGTTCACAAATCAGAGAAATGAATTCTTATATAGAACTCTGCGAAAGAGTGAATAGTATTCAGGATAATTTATTCAAAAAACATGGAATTATTTTGGAGCATGTGAATTTGGGCGGTGGATTAGGCATCAATTACGAAAACCCCGAATCTGAGCTTATTCCTGATTATGCTGGCTTTTTTGAGACTGTCTATAATCACTTGAAATTGAAGAAAAATCAAAAAGTTCATTTTGAACTTGGGCGATCTGTTGTGGGCCAAATGGGCAGTTTGATTTCCCGCGTATTGTACATTAAAAAGGGATTGAATAAGGAATTCATGATCCTTGATGCGGGCATGACTGATTTAATCCGCCCGGCACTATACGGCGCCCAACATAAAATTCAAAACATTTCAAAACCTGGGGTAAAAATCAAGAATTACAAATACGATGTAGTAGGTCCTGTTTGTGAATCTTCCGATAGTTTTGATGATAATGTGATGTTTCCAATTACAAAACGGGGAGATCTCATAGCAATTAGAAGTTCGGGGGCCTATGGCGAAGCCATGGTTTCTCAATATACTTTACGTGACAAACCAAAAGCGATTTATTCAGACGAATTGATAAACAAAGCAGGTTAGCATTTGTTTCTCATAATTGTTACTTATAAAAAATAAATAGAAAAAATGAAGTTATTCATCTCTTTAAAAAAAACGGGGCTTTTTATAATAGCCATTTTATTTTTGAGTTCCTGCTCCCAAAATAAGAGCGCAAAAATGGTAAGCGAAATAGGGAGTCGTATCGATTCATTAAAGCGAATATATGCGCCTGACAACCGAATTGCCCTTTGGAACATTTCAATAGACAATGATGCTGATGGAATTACGCTAACCGGAGAAGTCGAGAGTGAAAAAGCACAATCTGACATATTAAATTTGAGTTCGAAATATCCCGGCATAAAGATAGACTGTAAACTTTTGCCTAAGAACAAGTTAGGGTTTACCTCTTATGCTTTGATTAACAATTCGGTCGCAACCATTAGAGCCCAAGGCAAACATGTCGCAGAAATCGTTAATCAATCTTTATTGGGAACTCCGGTAAAGGTGTTTAAAAAAGAAGGCGGCTGGTATTTGATTCAAACTCCCAATCAATATTTTGGATGGATCAACCAGGCTTCTATCGTTTTACTCGACTCTGCCCGTTTGAAAGAAATGCAAGGAGAAAAAAAGATTGTGTATTACAGACAGTTCGGCTTTTCATATTCAAGTCCCGACATCAAATCACAAACAGTTAGCGACCTGGTAATCGGATGTATTCTGCCTGTCATTGGGGAGAAACATGCTTTTTACAAAGTGAAATATCCCGATAACCGAATTGCTTTTGTCAAAAAAGACGAGGTCATTGATCTAAACTTGCTTATCAACAAAACACCGGGAGAAAAAGAATTGGTTGAGACTGCAAAAAAATTCCTGGGTATTCCCTATTTATGGGGAGGATTTTCTTCAAAAGCAATCGATTGCAGCGGATTTACTTCTACCATTTACTTTTTAAATGGAATTATCTTACAAAGGGATGCTTCCCAACAATACAAATGTGGAAAAGAAATCACAAGCAATTTTGATTACAGCTCTCTTCTACCTGGAGATTTAATGTATTTTGGAAGAAGAAAATCGGATTCCTTGCCTGAAAAAGTAACGCATGCCGCCATGTATATCGGGGAAGGCAATTTTATACAATCCTCCGGAAATGTTAGAATCACCAATATGGATAACAGTAGACTGGATTATGAACCTAATTTTGTGAGAGCTATTCGCATCATTGGCCAGGAAAATGACAAAACCATCCAACGAATTAGTGACAATGAATTTTTTACGATTTTAAAATCTAACTAATATGCAATTAAACAGAAGAAATTTCTCAAAAACATTGGGTATAGCAACACTCAGCACTCTTGTTTTGCCCAAAATAGTAAGTGCCTCAGCACCCCCCCATCATTAAAAGCCTTAATAGTAAAATGAAACTTTCATTTAAACCCTTCGAATTGGAAATGAAACACACGTTTACTGTGGCTGAATTTTCACGGAATTCCACTCCGGATGTCCTGACTCAAATTGAATACGAAGGATTAATTGGATATGG
The DNA here is from genome assembly GCA_016649745.1 of Flavobacteriaceae bacterium. Taxonomy (GTDB): domain Bacteria; phylum Bacteroidota; class Bacteroidia; order Flavobacteriales; family Flavobacteriaceae; genus Lutibacter. Next base: position 11,696 of record JAENXD010000032.1, read on the forward strand.
GGAAGCATCTATGCCTCCCTATTTAGGTGAATCAATTGTGAGTGTCACTAAATTTTTACAAAAAGTGAATCTTGAACAATTTCCAGATCCTTTCAGAATTGATGATATATTGACTTATGTAGATTCGATAGAAGCAGGCAATCCGGCTGCTAAAGCATCCATTGACATCGCTTTGCATGATTTGATTGGAAAAATAGTAAATCAGCCCCTCTATAAATTATGGGGATTAAATCCAACCAAGACACCAAAAACCTCTTTTACTATTGGCATTGATAATCCGGAAATGGTACGCCTAAAAACAAAGGAGGCGAGCGCTTTCAAAGTATTGAAAGTCAAACTTGGTCTTAACAACGATAAAGAAATGATCAATACCGTCAGAGAAATTACGGATGTGCCTTTATATGTTGATATCAATCAGGGATGGACAGATAAAAATAAAGCCTTGGAAATGATTTTCTGGTTAAAAGAAAAGGGCGTTTTGTTTGTAGAACAACCCATGCCCAAAACACAGATTGACGATATGGTCTGGCTTACAGAACATAGCCCATTGCCAACGATGGCGGATGAAGCCTTTCAAAGATTACCGGATATTGTCCACAAAATCAATGGTGTCTATTCGGGAATTAACATCAAATTAATGAAGAGCACCGGGCTTTATGAGGCTCATAAAATGATTACAGTTGCCCGAAGCCTTGGAATGAAAGTCATGGTTGGGTGTATGACTGAAACTTCTTGCGGAGTTTCTGCCGCTTCACAACTTGCTCCTCTTGCTGATTGGTGTGATTTGGATGGAAATTTATTAATCAAAAACGATCCTTATTCGGGAATGTTAGTCATTGATGGTAAAGTAACACTTAATGAATTGCCGGGTATAGGTATTAAAAAATTATAAAAAAGAATGCATTAACTAATTACATATTTTATTAAGAAGGATGGTTTCACAAAAAACTAAAAACTAAAATGAAAAAAATTGTACTTTTAATTTGTTTGTTTAGGCAGGTTTAACTGTCTCTGCTCAAGTAAAGATTAATGGTTCAATATCTGACAACTTTTACGACTTTAACACTATAAAGGTTGGTTTATTAACAAATTATTAAGGTTTTTAGTCTAATTAATTCAAATAATTATATAATGAAAACAAAGTTTAATGGTTTTTTAACGCTACTATTAGCGTTTGTGGTGCAAATAACATTTGCCCAAGAGAAAACTGTTACAGGTATAGTGTCCGATGCAAGCGGACCGTTACCTGGAGTAACAGTTATTATTAAAGGTACCAAAACAGGTACTCAAACCGATTTTGACGGGAATTATTCAATTAAAGCTGCCACAGGAGCTGTGCTGCAATATAGCTTTATTGGATATTCAACTACAGAGCAAAAAGTTGGGGCATCTAATGTTCTTAACGTTGTTATGAAGGAAAGTGCCGAAGCTCTAGAGGAAGTTGTTGTGACTGCTCTGGGTATTTCAAGGGAGAAAAAATCGCTAGGCTATTCTGCACAAGAGGTAAAAGGTGATGAAATTGCCAAGACAAGTAATCCCGATGTTATTTCTTCACTAAAAGGAAGAATGGCAGGCGCTGAGATTATTACAGCTTCAGGACAGGTTGGCGCTTCAACCACGATTAAAATACGGGGAAACAAAACGTTCTATGGTAATTCTTCTCCATTGTTTGTTGTTGATGGAACACCTATCATTAACCAAACCAATAGCATTGATGATCTATCCACTGACTTTGGTAATACGGCTGCAGATATTGACCCGAATAATATTAAAAGTCTCACCATTTTAAAAGGAGCTAGTGCATCAGCTCTTTATGGCGATCGAGGTTTAAATGGGGTTGTTTTGATAACAACCAAAAAAGGAAAAAAACAAGAAGGATTTGGGGTCTCCTATACCGGAAGCTGGGATTTTGATAATGTTTATATCCTTCCAGATTATCAAAATAGTTATGGCCAAGGTGGTAAAGGAAGTGAATATTGGTGGAAAAAGAATGCCCCCGAAATGACTTATGCAGATTATGCTGCAACTCGTTTTTCCTGGACACCAGGAAACGATTGGGACGAAAGCTGGGGCCCACGTCTTGATCAAGGTTACAATTTAGTTCAATTTGATTCTCCTGTTGATGGTAACGGAAATAAAATTGCTACCCCTTGGATTTCACACCCTAATAATGTGAGCGATTTTTATCAAACAGGTGTTACAGGAACAAATAGTGTCGCTATAAGTGCTGGAAATGATAATGCTACGGCTCGATTTACAATAACAAATACCAACCAAACAGGAACTTCTCCAAACACAGATCAAAAAAGACTTAACCTGGGTTTAAACACTACCATGAATCTTGGAAAAAGATTAAAAATGGATATCAATGCCAATTTTGTCAATACGAACAATGATAATATTCCTCAACAAGGGAATTCAATGAAAAATGCCCTCTTTGAATTTAATGGTTGGTTCGCACGTCAAGTGGATACAAAATATTTAAAAGACCATTACGAAGAAATGGTTATAGGCGGAAATGGTGAATTGACCCCACTTAACTGGATGACAGGATATGATACTCAGCATAATAATCCGTATTGGATTGCCTATAAAAACACAACATCTCGTGAAAGAAAACGTGTTTATGGGAATATCGGATTAACTTACAACCTGACAAAAGGGATCGATTTAATTGCACGAGCAGGTGCGGATATCGTATCTGAACATAGAAAAATAATCTATCACAGTGGAACCAAGGGTTATGCTTTTGTTTCTCAAACACCTCCCAACGGATCATTTTACGAACAGTTTAGTTCGCAATCTGAAACAAACTTGGATTTAATGTTAAACATCGACAAAAAATTGGGCGAGGATCTAACACTCACTTCAGTTATTGGAGCGAATTACCGGGCTTCCGATTCTAAAGATGCATCCGTAGCTGCACAAAATCTGGTCATTCCTGATTTTTTTGCAACTTCAAATATCCAGGGTCAACCCATCATTGACAATAACTTATTCGAATATGAATCCCAAAGCGTCTATTCTTCAGCAAATTTAGGCTATAAAGGTTTTCTATACTTAGGGATGTCCTACCGACAAGATTGGAGTTCTTCGCTTGCTGAAAAAAATTGGTCTTTTGGTTATCCTTCGGTTAATATGGGATTTATTTTTTCTGAGATTCTTGGACTTGACAAAGATGTTCTTACCTTTGGTAAACTTCGTGCAAGTTACTCTGAAGTAGGTAATGCAACCTCTCCTTATCAGCTTTTAGCAACATATCGGGCGGTTGGAAGTACCTTCGCCAGCCAGGCTGGAAATGTGAATGTCTTTTCTTTATCATCAACAATTCCATCTTTTAACCTAAAACCTCAACGCACAGAAAGTACAGAGTTTGGTGGTGAATTTAAATTCTTAAATAACAGACTAGGCCTTGATCTAACTTATTATAGCGCCTTAACAAAGGATCAGATTATGAGTGTGCCGGTTTCTTCAGGTTCTGGTTATAGTTCCTGGTTAAAAAATGCGGGCAAAATAAAAAACCAAGGTATTGAAATTCAATTGTATGCAACTCCTATTCAGCAATCCAATTTTGTCTGGAATTTGAATTTAAACTGGTCAAAAAATAAAAATACGGTGGTTTCATTGGATGATGGAATAGATGAGTTAATTATTTCTTCATTCTACTCTATCTATGATATTACCCTAAAAGCTATTCCCGGTCAGGATTGGGGAACAATATATGGTTCCGACTGGCAGAAAGATGATGCCGGAAATGTATTAATAAGTTCAAGCGGACTTCCTATCACAGCGGACCGTCCTCAAGTCATTGGAAACGTTAATCCTGATTTTGTAGGTGGTATACAAAATGAATTTACCTATAAATCGTTTAAACTAAGCTTCTTAGTCGATTTTAGAAAAGGTGGTGATATTTATAGCTATACCAAAGTCACAGGACAAAAAGCAGGTATTCTGCAAAATACAGTCGATGGGGACCAAAGGGTAAATGGAATGGTTGCAAAAGGAGTCTATGCGCCTGGTGTTGTTGATGCTAATGGTGTTGACATTTCGGGCCAGACCAATTCAACAATTGTTGCTCCGTATGATTATTGGCGCAGATCAAGATCATGGGCTAGTACGGATATCGTAGATGGTAGCTTTATCAAGCTACGTGACGTATCCTTAAGCTACAGTCTGCCAAGAGATTTTGTTTCTAAACTAAGTATGCAAAGCTGTACAGTTAGTCTTTATGGAAGAAATCTAGCTCTACTTTATACAGATCCCTCTAACGATGTTCATATTGATCCTGAAGTATCTACCGGTGGTGTTGCAGCTGGCACAGGACTGGAACAATATCAATTAGCGCCATCAAGAACGCTTGGGTTTAAACTGAATGTTAACTTTTAATTGAAAAATGATGAAAAAAATAATTTTAAAAGTAATCATAGTCGGAGTAAGTACTTTGTTAGCATTTTCTTGCACAAAGGATTTTACCGAATTAAATACGAATCCAAACAATCCGGATTTTGCTCCACTTACCAATGTGTTTGCTGGTACTATTACTAACTTAGGGGCTAGTTTCGGAACATCGGAAATTGCATATCCTGCCTCTTTTGTTGGATATGCAACAAGATCCATTTATAATGATGCGACCAATTATGGAGGAACACCGCCAGAAGTCTTTTGGTCAAATTTAATGTCTACTTTCTCGCGGAATATTAATGTTGTGATCGTTAATGCAGAGAAAGAAAATAATTCCAATACGCTGGGCGCTGCTCTTGTTGTTAAAGCTTATGCCACGCAGATGCTGGTAGATACTTATGGTCCTATTCCTTATTTTGAAGCTGACCAAGGTTCAATAGGAAATTTCAAACCCAAATACGACAGCGAAAAGGATATTTATGCCGATTTGATCATACAACTTGATCGGGCCAATGACCTTTTTGATAATAGCGCAAGTGCTGCAAAAATTGGGGTGGGTGATATTCTTTTAGCCAACAATATGGATTTATGGAGAAAATTCGGGAACTCTTTACAGTTGAGAATTGCCATAAGAATTTCAAATGTTGACGCAGCTACTTCAAAAACAATTATCAAGAAAATACTTGATAATCCTTCGAAATATCCAATTCTTGAATCCAATGCAGATAATATTTCATTGGCATATCCCGGCGGAGGAGACTGGAGAGAACCCTGGACATCTGCATCCGATTATTATGTTGATATTAAAATTGGTGCCCCGATCGTGGATATTTTAAAATCACTTTCCGATCCCAGATTAAGTCAATATGCTGTACCCAATGCAGATGGAGATTATATTGGTTTAACAGTTGGTGCTGATGGCAATGATACTTATTCTAAAATAAATCCTCAGTTTGTGTCTAATGAAACAGGTTCTGTACCGTTTCTAAAATATTCAGAGGTTGAATTTATTAAAGCCGAAGCTTATGCCAGAGACCTTGCAACAGGCAATGCCGCAACAGCTTACGCAAACGGAATTACAGCTTCGATGACAGAATACGATATTGCGCAATCCGATATTGATGCCTATCTGGTTCAGGCAAATGTTGTCTGGAATAATGATTTAGAAAGATTGTATATTCAAAAATGGATTTCACTATTCCGCGAAAGTTGGGAAGCCTGGTCTGAAATGAGAAGAACAGATGTTCCACTTCTTAATCCGGCAGTAAATTCAAATTACACTGGTCACAATAGACCTCCATTCCGGTTTTCTTACCCCGATACAGAGAGAAGTTTGAATGGGAGTAATCTACCGGCAACTGTAACAGAGACGGATAATTTTTGGGGTTACCAAATTTGGTGGGATACCCGTTCTAATGTCCAATAAACAATTGTTAAAATAAATTAATAACTGTATTGAAAACGTGAAGGAATAGATCCTTCACGTTTTTTCAGGTTTAAATCTGTGTTTTTCACCTTAAATACCAATTGTTTCGAGAAAAAAAATTATACAAAAATGTCCAACAGAAGAACCTTTCTAAGAAATACTGCCATCATAAGCACCCTAACAGTTATACCCAGCCTCGAGGCTTTTTCTCAAACCAAATCCATTCAAAAAAAGCCAGAGAGAATCTTTCCAAAAAGATTAGAAAAGGGAGATGTAATTGGTCTTGCCACACCAGGAAGTTCGATTACCCAAGAGGAATTGGATGAAACAGTTGATAAATTGGAAAAAATGGGTTATAAAACCTACTACCAGCCTTCGGTTTTATCGGAATATGGATATTTTGCTGGAACGGATCAGGAAAGAGCTGCCGAATTGATGCACCTTTTTACGAATAAGGAAATAAATGCCATAATTTGTGTCCGGGGAGAATATGGCGTAATTCGCATTCTTGATTTTCTGGATTTTGAGCAGATCAAATCCAAAAATACTTCTTGGCTATAGTGATATTACCGGTTTGCTGCCTTCCATTTTTCAAAAAACAGGTTTGATATGCTATCATGGACCGCTTGGTATTTCCGATTTTGATGACTATACTTTTAAATCCTTTGAAAATGTACTGGTTAATCCAAAATACAAATACCCCTATAAGAGAGAAGACGACACAGAAGAAAATCCAGAATTTGATTTTTATACACTAAACGAAGGAAAAGCGAGAGGAGAGCTTTTCGGTGGAAACTTAAGTGTCCTAGCATCCCTTGCCGGTAGTAAATTCGAGCCCGATTTTAAAAATAAAATTGTTTTTATTGAAGAAATTGATGAAAAAACCTACCGAACCGACCGCATGCTGACTCAACTGGTACAAACCACAAATTTAAAAGAAGCAAATGGAATTGTTTTGGGTGTTTTTAAAAAGTGCAATATCAATGATGAACCTACTTTAACTTTAATGCAAGCCATTGCAGATATTCTCAAGCCACTGAATATTCCTATAGCTTATGGGTTTTCGTTTGGTCATATAAAATCAATTATAACAATCCCTGAGGGTATCCATGCAAAGTTTAATGCCACCCGAAAAGAATTGAAATTACTGGAAAAAGCAGTGTATTAAAAAGGAGCATTTTTGGATTCTTCATTCCAAAACGCATTATTTCTGAAGATCACTAAGGGCTTTCATCAATCTTTCGAGCTTCGCTCTGGCTTCTCCCGAGGTGCAACTAAAATTATTGACTATCATAGAGAAAATAATCTCCCGACTCGATTTTGATTTTACATATCCACTGTAAGCTTTAACACGGTCAATTGTTCCGCTTTTTGCTCTAAGATTACCTTCCGCAAAACTCCCTTTCAACAGCCCTTTTAAAGTTCCAGACTCCCCTGCCAGAGGAAGGGAATTGTAATAAATATCAAAATAAGGACTGTTTTTTTTCATATAATTCAATAAAAAAACCATTTGCTTGGGTGTAACCGCATCGTTTCGTGATAAACCACTACCATCATTTTGAGACATACCTTGAACATCCATTCCTTTTTCCTTCCAAAATGCAATTATCGCTTCGGCGTCATCTTCAGTTTCCGCACTTCCAATGAGTTTTATTCCACAATGATCTAAAAAATGTTCAGCAAATAAATTCACACTGTGCAGGTAGGTTTGGTTAATGATTTCTGAAAGAGGTGGGGAAAAAGTACTTGAAATCGCAGTTTGTTCTTCTTTCATTTGCTGCCCTTCCTTCTCGGGCAAGCTCAAACAAGAAGGATTGTTTTCTATTTTTATACCGGCACTCTTTAAGGTTCTATCTAATTCAAATGCAGCAAAATAAGCGGGATCCGGTAGAGATCCTTTAACTCCAAAATTGGCTTGAGCAAGTGGAAGTTCGCCTCTCAAATAACGCATATTACTATATGGTGCGCCCAGAATATTGGTGTTGTCTCCGTAGACTGTATCTCCAATTACCTCATTGTCAAAGACGAGAAAGGGTATATCAGGAACAGTAGCAGTAATTTCCGCTTTGTGTCCAATTAGACTGTCCGTTTTAAAATTAATCGTATAATAATTGTCATAAATAGATAGCCCATTTGCACCCGCACCAAAATAATTACCCATATTACTCCAAGTCCAGGTCATCGGCACAATGTCCTTGCTGTAAATACTTGCATCTGCAATGATGGCTCCTGCTATGGAATCGATGTGAAGATTTTGTATGGCTTCGACCCATTGACCCAGAAACTGCTTGTCTTTGGTTTCGTCAAAATATTTTGATCCCAAACTCGGATCACCACCTCCCTTAATAATGATATTTCCGTGAAGAATATGAGTGATCGTATCCAGTTGACCGGTATAAAAAAGTCGAGTTTCGAACCTATAATCGGGACCATACAACTCAAGTATGGTTGCCGTTGTTATTAATTTCTGATTGGAAGCCGGACTTAGCGCCATATCCTGATTAAATTCGGAAATGATTTCACCGCTTTGTGAATCAATCGCCAGAAAACCAAAACCAGCATTTTTGAAATCATTGTCCTTTTTAATTTCCATTAAAACCTGATTAACAATGTGATGGCGTTTTTGTAGTTTTTGCGCCAAAACAAACTCCGGATTAACAAGAAAACTTAAAAAAAGAAAGAGTATGATTTTTCGCATTGCAAATTGTTTTTTTAGGTTTAAATATAACTAATTTGAGCGTATATCCGCTTAATTTTAACTGAATATTTAAATGGGTTACACAAACACAGGTTTACATAGTTCTTACATCTAAAATTTTATTAAATTTGTTGTAAATCAATGATTATGAATAAAAGAAGGACGTTTTTCAAGACATTTGAAACGCTTAAAAAAATCGGATTACTAAGCCTTTTGATTTCGCTGTTTTTTATCTCCTGCAATCAACCCCAAAATAGTGATTACTTTAAATCAATAGACGTTCTTGCCGATCACGGTGAGTTTCTCAAAATAGAGCATATGATCGATTCGATTAGGCAAATTGAACCACAAAACGACACCGATCTTAAGAAAATAGATTCTATTCAGGATGTGATACACCGCATCCGAATAAATTTTCCATTATATGAGATTCAGATTAAAGAGCAATTAAGCCGATACTATTCACAAATTGACGATTCTTTAATCCTACAATGGGAAAATTCGGGTAAATTGGAAATGCGTATTATCGATGGTGAGAAACGTTTTTTTAACAATGCCGTTTCAAATTTGTTTCGACTCGATTCCCTTGCCGCTCTTCATAAAGAACAAATAGATGGAAAACAACCTGATTTATTAAAACTGTTTTGTCTGACACATACTCAGAAAGTTATCCGGGAAAGCAAAAACAATTCCGATCCTGTTATACCAGTGAATATGATTTTGACTTACACCATTAAACTTAAAGCCAATGCTGTTCCCGATGGTGAAATCATTCGTTGTTGGATGCCCTTTCCGAGAGAAGGAAAGGCACGTCAGACTGCCATTAAATTAATTTCATCGAACCCGGATTCTTCAATAATTGCCCCCGAGAACTACTTGCAGCATTCCATCTATCTGGAGAAAAAGGCGAAGAAAGATCAGTTAACTGAATTCAGGATTAAATTTTCGGTACAAACTGCAGCTCAATATTTTAATTTAAAGCCGGAAGATGTAAAATCGTATGATACAAAAAGTGAAATCTATAGAAAATACACAAGCGAACGTCCTCCCCAATTAGTCTTCACTCCTGAAATCAAAAAATTAGGGGCTCAATTGGTGGGAAACGAAACCAATCCCTTACGAAAAGTTGAAAAGATTTATACATGGATCAACAATTCCATCCCTTGGGCAAGCGCCTTGGAATACAGCATTACGCCCAATATCCCAGCCTACGTTTTAGCAAATAGACACGGAGATTGTGGAATGCAAACGCTTTTGTTTATGAGTCTGGCCCGTTCGGTAGGTATTCCGGTAAAATGGCAAAGTGGCTGGATGTTACATCCGGATCAAGTTAATCTGCATGATTGGTGTGAAGTATATTACGAAGGTATCGGCTGGGTTCCTTTGGATCAGTCATTCAATTTACAGGATAGTCCGGATCAGCAACTTCGTGAGTTTTATATTCACGGTATCGACGCCTACCGATTGATTGTAAATGATGATTATTCACAAATATTATATCCTGCAAAAAAATTCGCTCGTAGCGAACCCTATGATTTTCAACGAGGCGAACTTGAGTGGAATGGAGGCAACCTCTATTTTGATCAATGGATCTGGCATATGGACGTGGATTATCAAATCGCTGAGGAAATCTCAATTTAAGATTAAAAATTTATACTTTAGAACTGAATATGAACGATTACGGTCTCCTTTCTATTTTTCCTCCCATTTTAGCTATTCTGCTTGCTTTAAAAACCAAACAAGTATTCCCCGCCCTCATTTTTGGAACCTGGCTGGGATGGTTAATCATTAACGATTGAAACGTGGTTTCAGGGACTTTTGCAACACTCGAGGCCTTGGTAAATGTATTTAAATCGCCCGGCAATACTCGGGTAATCATGTTTAGTGCTTTGGTTGGAGCTTTGCTTCTTTTTATTCAGTATTCCGGCGGTGTCGTTGGATTCATGATTAATATCAGTAAGCTCATCCACCGTTTGGAAAGCAAGCATAATATTCAAAGCCGCATGCTGGTTCAATTATTGGCTTTAGCAACAGGGGCTTCTTCTTTTCGTTGAAACAAGTATCAGTTCATTAACGGTGGGCACACTTTATCGGCCCTTGTTTGATAAGCTTCATATTCCAAGAGAAAAATTGGCCTATATTGCCGATTCCAGTTCCGCGCCTTCATCTATCCTCATTCCAATTAATGCATGGGGTGCTTTTCTTATGGGACTCTTGCTTGTGCAAAGTATAGGAAATCCCATGTCGATTTTACTTCATGCCATGGTTTATAATTTTTATCCGATTTTAACTATCCTAATGGTCTTTGTAATCATCGTGAGTAAAAAAGATTTTGGTAAGATGGCAAAAGCCGAAAAAAGAACACGGGAAACGGGTAAATTACTAAACGACAATACACGCCCTTTGATTTCAGATACGATTACCTCTTTAGAATCAAAGCCAGAAGTAAAACTGCGGGCAATGAATATGTATATTCCCATCCTGACTATGGTGATGATGATGCCCGTTTATTTGATATATACAGGTTGGCCTATGGTCACCAATTCAAACGGTTTTTTTGATCACTCAATAAAAGCGATTGGGGCAGGTTCAGGATCATCTGCGGTTTTATATTCAGTTGTTATACCAAATTAAATTTATAATGACGTATAAAGAAATTGAATTATTTTTTGATTAATTGAAGTTAAAAAATATTAGCATAGCCTTAGTTACGGTAAAATCTTTTGA
>JAENXD010000184.1 GCA_016649745.1 Flavobacteriaceae bacterium
GATACCAAAACTAAATTTAGTTGGAAAAAAGTTGTTATAGAATCTCTTTAAAATTACAGATTGGCAAGAACTCTTTTAAGTTTATCTCCAATTTCCAAGGCAATTGGCGCCAAAGATTCATTGACTACAGCTTGCATAGAAACAATGGGGTTGATGGCAGAAACTTCAATAATTCCTGATTCTTTTTCCTGGACAATCACGTTGCAAGGAAGCATTGTTCCTATTTTGTCTTCGGCTTTTAAAGCTTTATAGGCAAAAGGTGCGTTGCAGGCGCCCAAAATTCTGTAATTGTAAAAATCCACGTCCAGTTTTTTCTTCAATGTGGCTTTTATGTCTATTTCGGTAAGCACGCCAAATCCTTCTTTTTGAAGTTCAGCAGTTACTTTATCAATGGCTTCTTCAAAAGTGATCTTGTTTAATATGGTTGAATAGTAATAGTCCATTTTTTTTCAGTTTTTGAATTTATGATTATGATAATAAGCCAGTAATATACGACAGTTATTTTATTCAATAATGTAAAAATTGTTACACAGGAATATAACTAATTGTTTTTAAGTAGATTGTAAATTTTAAATGATTTATAATTTTTTCAAAAAAACGAATACGAATTTCTGTAAATAGAAACAGGAAGTCGCAACTTCCTGTTTCCTGAAGAGATTAAGTTTGTTTTATAACGCGAAACTAATTTATCACATTGATTTATCTCTAAAATAACACCAATACTAAAACTAATTTTACTTAAACAACTACTTGAAAATCTTCATCCAATCTGCATTGCTTTTCAACAATGTAAATCTATTTTTTAAAACAGGAAGCCGTAACTTCCTGTTTCCTGAAGAGAATAAGTTGGGAGTTTATTCTCAACTAATTTTTTACAGTATCTTATTGCTAAGACAATACTAAAATCAGTTTTATTAAACAACCACTTGAAACTCCCATTTCGATTTGCATTATTTCTCAACAATGGAAATCTGTTTTTTAATAGAAACAGGAAGCCTTAACTTCCTGTTTCCTGAAGCGGTTTAGTTTGTCTTTCTACGTCCAACTTATTTTTTACACCGTCTTATTTCTAAGAAATTATCAAAACAAGCCAACCTCAAAAAACATCCAAAAGACCCTTCATTTCAACCTTCATTACCTTTCAATAATGAAGATTTATCCCTTTTAGCAGAAGCAGGAAGTATTTAGCTTCCTGCTTCTTGAAGCGGTTAAGTTAGTTTTTTAACTAATTTCTCATAGCATCTCATTTCTAAAACAATACTGAAATTAGCTTTAATCAAAACGTCACGTAGAACCCTTCATTTTATCTGCATTATTTCGCAATAATGAAGATCTCTTTTATGATAGAAACAGGAAATCGAAGCCTCCTGTGACTATCTTGGAGAAATTAAGCTGTTCTCTGCAATTTTTAAATAATTTCTTATGTCACCTTATTTCTAAGACAAAACTAAAATCGATTTAATTTGTTCACTTAAACTCTTCAAACTAGGCCATTATCGCTATGTAAAATGCAAATTTACATACATGGGGAAATTTTTGGTATCTATAAAATCAATGAACTTTTTATTTTTAATTATGATGTAAAACTAAGACTCAAATAGTTGGTTTAAAATGATATGTATCAATTTGGTAGATGATTGTTCTCAGTTTTTGAATATTTTTTATCAATTTTTTTGTTTTTTAGGGGTAAATGAGAATCCCATAACCCATATTTAGCAAAAACAAGCCTACAAAAAAAAGCAGCATATAAATTACTTGAACAAATTTAATGTTGAGATAATCCAGCCATAAAACCGTTCTTTTTGGAAAAACAAACAAAGACAAGCCGATGAATAGGGCTGTCCAGCCTATAATAGTGATGATTAGCCGCCAGTCGTCTTCCCAAATATTATGGAATAAAATATTGAGCAATCCAACAACAATAGCCACAAAAGAGATGACAATCACAAATTTTTGATCCTCCAAATCTTTAATAACCTGCACAATTCTTTTTGGGTTGAAACTTAAAATTAAAAAGAAAATAATTAAATACCATCCCCAAAATTTGGCTAAAAAAATAGACACATCATCCATAATGGCAGTGTTTAATGGTTATTCGTGTAAAACTAAAAACGGAATATCGGTATGGTAACTAATCTCTTCAACAGTTGGCCTAAATAAAAGGCGTTGAAAAATATTAAGGCTTTTGGCAATCATAATAATCATATCAATGTCTCTGCTTTCCACAAAACATTGAACGCCATCTTCAATTTTTTTATTGGTGAGTCGGTGAAAACTATGTTTTTCACTTGCAAAGAAATTTTTTAAGAACTCTTTATTCTCCAATTGAAATTCGGTAAATTCATCATCTTTGCTGCTAATGTGCACAATTCTAAGGGTAGAATTGTGCATTTTGACAAATTCTAAAATGTCATTCAAAATTTTTGTTGGATAAAAAAGATGAAAATCTGTTGGGAAAGCGATTTCCTGTACTTCTTTAAATAGGGCATTTTCGGGAACTATAAGCACTGGGCATTTTACCCTGGTAATTAAATCGCCGGTATTGCTGCCAATCATCATTTTTTTTAAGCCGGAGGCACCTTTTGTTCCCATAACAATTAAGTCTATATTTTTTTCGGCAACGTGGGCTTTCACGGCATCAATAAAATAATCATAATTGTTGAGGGTATAAAAATGATGTTTTGGATTGGTCGGCAACAAATCAATTTTTTTAAGCAGTTTTTTTAATTGGGTTTTGGCCTGTTTTAATATGGTTTTATCAATAACTTCAATGGCCGGAAGCGGCATTATTGGCGACTCGCCACTAGCGTAGTTGTAAATTAGCGTGACGTGTAACAGGTAAAAATCGCATTCAATGTTTTTAAAAAATTCTAATGCATACTTTACGGCGTTCCAGGAATTTTCTGAAAAATCAGTGGGAATTAAAATGTTTTTCATAGGTTTGATTTATTTAATTACACATAAATTTAGATCCTTAAACTTTAATGTAAAATGATATATATCAATTGAGAAAGTTAGAAGTCTGAAGACCGAAGTCTGAAGTTAAAATTTTAAAAAACTTTTTTAAGCTTCTCAATATTCAGAATTTTAATGCTTCGGCCTTCAATGTCAATGAGTCCGTCTCTTTTAAAATCGGAAAGCGTCCTAATAAAAGTTTCGGTGGCAATACCGGCAATACCGGCAAGGTCGGTTCTTGATATTTTAGGAGTTTCGTTATTTATTTTTTTCATTTTTTCAGAAAATTGCAATATGGTATTCGCTGTTTTTTTACGAACGGAACTATAGGCCATTTGCAGCAATTGGTCTTTAATTTCCGAAACATTATCGGTGATATAATCTATCAATTCAAAGGTAACTTCGGGGTTCTTTTGTAAAATATTTTTGAATTCACTTTTTAACAATCGAGAAACTTTTACTTTTTCTATGGCCGCTGCGGACTCTTGATAAGCAATATTGTTTGAAAAAGAAGTAAAACCAAAAAAATCATCTTCTTTATGCAATCCCGTAACCAATTCTTTGCCTTGCTCATCAATTTTAAATGTTTTTACAATGCCCTCATTCACTAAAAAAACAAAATTGGAATTGTCGCCTTCATTGTAAATAATTTCACCGGGAACAAAGGAAAATTCCTCCACATTGTACGTAAAGAAATTTTTAAGCTGATTTAATGTTTTTAGCTGGTTTTCCGAAAAATCGAGTTCATTTTTTACTGTGTTTTCCTGATTTTCTTTAATAATGGCAACTCTGGCCAATCTGCTTTCAATGGCGCTAAAAAGTTCGGATTCATCAAAAGGTTTGGTAATATAATCATCAGCGCCCATATCCATTCCTTTGCGAATGTCTTTACGGTCGGTTTTTGCCGAAAGAAAAATAAATGGAATATGTTTGGTGCCGTATTCTTTTGAGAGTATTTGAAGTACGCCATAGCCGTTTAATTCGGGCATCATAATATCACATAAAATAATATCCGGAAGCTGTTTTTTGGCTTCTGCAACGCCAATTTTGCCATTTGCGGCGGTAAAAACTTTATAATTGGCCAATTCCAAAAGTTCGGCAGTATTTTCTCTAACTACGATATCATCTTCTATTAATAAAACCTTTTTCATAATTCTTTAATTATAGGCAATTCAACAAAAAAAACAGAACCTTTATTTTCCGTGCTTTTAAAATTAATGGTTCCGCCTAAGTTTTCTAAATGTTCTTTCACAATATTTAAACCAATGCCAGTTCCCTGAATATTTAACACATTTTCTGCCCTAAAATAGCGATTAAATATAAATTTTTGGTCATTTTGTGGAATTCCGAATCCTTCATCGGTAATTTTAAAATTAATATTTTTTGTATTTTTAGATATTTCTAAATTGATATCAGTATTTTCCGGGGAATATTTTATGGCGTTATAAATCATATTAGATAAAATAAGCTCTAAAATCTTTTCGTCTTGTCGCATCAAAAAATCGCTTGTATTATTGATAATATGAATATGTTGGCCTCTTTTTAAAAACATATTGGCATTGTAAACCACTTCATTAATTACTTTGCTTAAATGAAAAACAGTATATTTATAAATTGCGTTGCTTGAATCTAGTTGCTCTAAGGAAATAAAATCATCCAAAACACTATTAAGGTATTGTACTTTATTGATGATTGTTTTTATGTGTTTTTCCCTTTTTTCCTGTTGTTCGCTTAATTGGTATTTTTCCAACAAAATTGCCGATGTTAAAATACCGCTTAAAGGCGTTTTAAATTCGTGGGAAACAAGCGATAAAAATTTGCTCTTTAATTCATTGAGTTCCCTTTCTTTTTTTAAGGAATCCTTAAGTTTATTTTCAATTTTAATTCTTTGTTGCAGTTCTTTTTTATAATTGAGATTTACTTCTTTTAATTTTGCGATCGTTTTTTCCAATTCGACAGTTCCTTTTTTAACCTTTTCTTCCAGCACTACGTTTAAAGAATCTATTTTTTTCTCCGTCTCTCTTTTAATGGTCATATCAATAATCAGCGCCATTATATACTCTTTTTCATAAATGGCAAAGGGTTTTAGTGAAATTTCAAGGGGAAATTCATCGTTGTTTTTTGTCAGGCCAAATAAGTACAGCCCACGCGTATTCTTTCTTTTGATAATTTGATTTGTAAAATAGTAATATTGGTTTTTATGGGTGGTTAGGTATCTTTTTGGAACAAGGATATCTCTATGTTTATTTGTCAATTCCCCTTTTTCATAACCAAACATTTTTTCGGCTGCAGCATTTGCGGTAATAATATTATTATCTTTATCAACAATAACAATACCTTCCGGAATGGCTTCAAACAAAATATTTAAGATATCTTGATTTTGGTAAAACACTGTATTTTTATTGATTTTAAACAAAATAAATTTTCGATAAAAGGTAGTAAAAAAATGAATACATGCTGCAAAAAAATAGGATATTTCGGATTGAATGATTTTTTTTGACAAAAATTACCATAATGTAGCTAAATCTTGCCATTATCATTTAATGATACGTTTATAATTAATATCTTTAATGTAAGATAATAACACTGAAATATGTTGAAATGCAAAATATTGGTATTGACTTTTGAAGGCGTTTTTTGGAAAAATAATTGGATATTTATTACAAATCATCAAATATATTCGTCATTAAGCTATTGATTTCTCAATTCAAAATATTCAATTTACGCCAATAAACATCTAAAAATCGAGAACTTATAACATATAACATATAACTTTTAACTCAATAAAATGCTAACATTTAAAAATTTTAATATTGCCGATTGGTTTTCGTTTTACCGCATTGCTGCAGCGCCTTTTTTATTGCTTTTGTTATGGTTGGATGAGCGAGAAGTTTTTTCGTTGTTTCTTTTGGTGAGTTATTGTACGGATATGATAGACGGCTTTTTGGCGCGAAAATTAAAAATAACCAGCGCAAGAGGTTCTCAACTCGATTCCTTTGGCGATCAAATAAC
>JAENXD010000238.1 GCA_016649745.1 Flavobacteriaceae bacterium
ATAATGGATTTTAATTTTGACAGCATGATAAGTTCCGATTTGTTTTTATCTGCAAAGGAGGCTGCAATTGCATCAGTTGTTTTCAAAATCAATTTATTAATATTGCTGTTAAAGAGTTTTTCATGTTCTTTTTTAAAATCACTGAATTCCTTAAAAGCAAGGAACGCATCCGGTTGATTTTCCTCTAGCCAATCAAAAATAATTTCGATTTGATAAGCGGCATCAGTGCCAAATTCGTCCTGGTAATCATCAATAGAAACCCATTCTTTTTCTACAATGTTTTTTAAGGTATCGATTTCCTCCTTTTTCACCACTTTATCGGAAGCCGCAACGGCATAAAATAATTTTCCCAGATTCTGATAAAATTTCTGGGCAAATCCAGGGTTTGTTGAGTTATTCATTTTAATAAAAATTACATAATATAAAATTAAAGGTAGATGGAAGGAGCAAGAAATAATATGACATATATCACCTTTTTAGGTAATTAATGGATCAAAAAATGTTCAACATTTTCTAAATAATTTCTTAAAAAATTATCCATCCAGCCTAAAACACCTGGTTTTACTGGTAAAATCCTGAAATATTTTTTAATGATTTTTTATTAAATAATGTAGCTTATTAAAAATTGTAAGTTGTATATTTAACTTCTTAATAAGAGGAATTTTTTTTATTATCCCCACGATTCCTCTCACAAAATTTTATTTTCAGCAATAATTGTATTGCTAATCAATTTCCCCCCACAGGATTTCAATTTTATATAGGAAAAACATAACTCCATCCTATAAGAAAATTTTAATACTTATTCCTTTGGAATAAGATATTTTGACTAATCTATTAATTGGTGAAATATGAAAACTGTACTGCTCATAGAAAACGATTTGACCTTATTGGCTAATACCAAAGAACTTTTGGAATTATACGATTATAAGGTGTGGTATGCCGAAAACGGGGAAATTGGGGTGAACCTGGCCTTACAAACCAATCCGGACATTATAATTTGTAATATTATGATGCCTGTATTGGATGGATATGGAGTTTTTGAGAAATTAAATAAAAACAAAGCGACCCGTTGTATCCCTTTTATATTCTTGTCTTGCAAAACTGAAATCAATGACGTTAGAAAAGGCATGAACCTTAGAGCGGATGATTATGTTACAAAACCTTTTAATATAAGGGATCTGATCAATACTATTGAGAGTAGACTGGCTAAACATGCCATTTTTAATCACAACACCCCAAAGAAATTATATCCTGTTTCGGAACCTCTAAAGATTAATTCTCTGGATCAATTGCGTGAATTCTTTAAAAAAACCGGAGAAATCGAAGAATTTGATAAACACGAGGTGATTTATAGGGAAAGAAAAAATGCCGATTCCATTTATTTTGTTGAGAAAGGCCTTTTAAAAACACACCGAATGGACGAATTTGGAAAAGAACTTATTACCGGAATTTATAAAAAAGAGGAGTTTTTAGGGTTTTATTCTTTTAAAAAATTGTCCTCTTACCCTGAGACCGCTTCCGCCCTGGAAAACGGATCTTTATATAGGCTTTCCAACAAACGATTTCAGGAAATTTTGTCCGGAAGTCATCAGCTAACTTTAGAGCTGGCACAATTACAATCTGAAAATCTCGCGGTTTTAAGATCTCATTTACTGGAAATGGCATATGGATCGGTACTTAAAAAAACTACCAATACCATTTTAAAATTTGTGGATGGAGCCCAAGACAATCTTTTGGAAGCTATCAAAATCTCAAGGAGTGATCTCGCGAGCATCGCCGGGATTTCAACTGAAAGTTTAATTAGAAGTCTCTCCCTGCTAAAAAAGGAAAAATTGATAGATATTGAAGGAAGAAATATAAAAATTTTAAACCTTCAGGAATTGTATCACATTAGATGAGTTTTACTTATTTCCCAGTAAAACTGCCGGTTGAAAGGCTTTTTTTAAATTAAAACACCAATTTTTTTTCTTGATATTTATCATTTTTTTATCTGATTTATATATTATTTTAGTAATGTTAAAACTGACTAAGTAATTATTTTAGGCTTAGTTAAAGACATAAATTTTTGAATTTTTCGTAGAAGTTTAGGACTATTAGATTGGATTTTGAGGAATTTAATTGATTTGATAAAATAGGAACCTAATACCTAAAACCTGTTAAAAGAAGTTTTTAACAAAAAAAAATTCAAAACTAATGTTGAATAGATCAAAATATAAAACTGGTAAAAAAAGTTTTTACACTGAAAAAATTATAAATTAAAATCCTTTAAAGTCATGAAAAAAATCATTCTTGGTTTATTTGTTTTTGGATTAACCGTCCAATCTTTTGCTCAGATTGTAGAACTACCTGAGGTTGAAATAGTTGCTGTAAATTATAAATACCTGAATGATGTAAGAGAGCCCGATGCTGCTCAACCTGTTAAATTACTCCAACGGGAAGTAGCTGCTTATGATCTGAAAAATTCGGAATATTATGAGGATCAGTATGACGATTACTTTATATCCTTTTATATCCCACAAGGAAAAATCCTTGCCTCTTACGATAAAGAAGGAAATGTTTTACGCACTGTGGAAAAATATAAAAATATTGCTCTTCCAAATGCTGTTGCAGAATCTGTCGTAAAAAATTATACAGGATGGACCATTGCAGAAAATGCTTATTTGGTTAATTACCACGATAAAAAAGGGGTGACCAGAAAAGAGTATAAGAT
Source organism: Flavobacteriaceae bacterium (assembly GCA_016649745.1). Classification (GTDB taxonomy): domain Bacteria; phylum Bacteroidota; class Bacteroidia; order Flavobacteriales; family Flavobacteriaceae; genus Lutibacter. Next base: position 2,711 of record JAENXD010000238.1, read on the forward strand.
TTTATTAGAAAAAGATAGTAGGCGTATGCGGATAAAAACTGATGAAAAAGGAAACATCCTTTAAAAGTGTAATCACATAAGGAGTTGCTTTAAGAGCAGTTGCTTAAAAAACGATTTGGCACACATTTTAATAGTAAAAAATATTGCATTTGGTTTTTCATAACAGTTAGGAATGGAAGATCAAATTGAGAAGATGTCAAAGGCAACATTCAACCGGATGTACAAATTTTACATTCATTTGTAAGATCCCTGTTATCCAATTAAGGTTTTGTGATGCGCTTAATATCTTCTTAAGAAACAGGAGGCTTCGGCTTCCTGTTTCTATTTTCAGTAAATCTTACCTTCCTTGTGTTAATTTTTAAAAAAATGTAAAAGTCTGATATTTATCATTTTAAATAGTTTATCAATGCATTAATTTAATAATATCCAAAAAAAATTAATCTTTAAAACTTACAATTATGACTTTAGTGAAATTTAAAAACCCAATCACTCCTATCCTAAGGGAGCCATCCATTTTAGAAGATCCGTTCTTTTCAGATCTAATGAATACGCGAAGAAGTCTTTTTAATTTAAACCGAATTTTTAACAGGGATATCGAAAATGATTTTAAAATTAATCCCTCGATAAACGTAAAGGATAACAAGGACAATTATGAAATTGAAATGGCAGCTCCCGGGCTTACCAAAGATGATTTTAATATCACCATAGAAGACGGAGTTTTGACAGTTTCTGCTGAAAAAGAAGAAAAATCAGAAGAAAAACAAGAAGGTTACCTATGTAAGGAATTCAGCTATAACACATTTTCAAGGTCCATGATTTTACCTGAAATGGTAGATGAAAATAAGGAGGTAAAAGCACAATACAAGGATGGAATTTTAAAATTGATGCTTCATAAAAAGCCTGAGGTAAAACCTAAATTGGCCAAAACTGTGAAAGTATCATAAAAAAGTTTGCTTGAAATTTAATTGAAATCGTTCGGCATATAACTTCCTGATAGAAGCAATATGCCGAATGATATTTTTTGAAAATAGGGTGTTAAAATACTTAAAAACAATTGGAATGTGAAAGTCTTTCGGAGGATGTCTAAAATGATATAAGTCATAGTTTTCAGATTTCCACTAATATAACTTTGAAATACCCGATCCCTGAGGAATGAAAAAATACAATTATTCCAGCAATTCTTGTGGGCAATTTATTTAAGGCGGTAAAAATTGTCATTGAATTAACCAACTGCAGATCATATAAAAATTAGGTAAATCAGTTTTAATAACATAAAACAATGATAAAAATACTGCTACCCACAGATTTTTCAGAGAATGCCTACAATGCCATTAAATATGCGGTTGAGCTTTTTGAAAATGAGGAATCTAATTTTTACTTATTAAACACCTATACCCCTGTCTCTTATACACATCTCCGAGCCCACGAG
>JAENXD010000205.1 GCA_016649745.1 Flavobacteriaceae bacterium
GCCACAAGATATTGGAGGAAAACCAAGTTTTAGTTTTGTTCAAAATATGCCGGCATTTGTGCCAATTATGTTTGAGATGACCGTATTTTTTGCGGCGCATTTAATGGTAATCACCTTTTATATGCGAAGCAGATTATGGCCATTTAAGGAAGCCGAAAATCCTGATCCAAGAACAACCGATGATATGTTTGTGATGGAAGTGATTGTTGACGGAAATGAAGCCGAACTGATCGCATTTCTGGAAAAAACAGGAACTGTAGAAATTAAAGTAACTGAAAAGCATTAATTAAAATGAAGAACATTTTAAAAATTACAATAGCATTGGCCTTTTTATTCACGCTAACATCTTGTTGGTTGGATAAAACAAAGCCGAATTACCAATATATGCCTGATATGTATAAGCCTGTTGGTTATGAAACCTATTCGGTAAATCCAAATTTTAGCGATGGAAGAACTTCCCAGCCGCCTGTTGAAGGAACTATTGCCCGAGGAAAAGTGCCTTATGATTATCCAGATTCAACAGAAGGTTATGATGCAGCTTTGTTAAACCTTAAAAATCCTTTGGAAGTAACAGAGGCAAATTTGGCTAATGGTAAAGCAATGTTCACTATTTATTGCATTTCTTGTCACGGCGCTGCCGGTGTTGGTGATGGTGAATTGGTGAAAAGAGACAAATTTTTAGGAGTTCCCAATTACAAAGACAGGCCAATAACTGAAGGCAGCATTTACCACGTGATTATGTACGGCAGAAACTTGATGGGTTCCCATGCTTCTCAATTAACGGAAAAAGAGCGCTGGCAAGTGGTTATGTATGTACAACAGCTTAGAGCCGAATTATTAAAATAACAATTTTACTAAGATAGAATTTAAAAATATGTATACCTTTTCAAGTAAATTAAAAACATTGTCATTAGCACTAATGATTATTGGACTTTTAGGAGTTGGTTATGGATTTTTATCTGCACCTTCATCGGTAGAAGATGTTAAAGTGCTGTTGCAAGAAAGTCATAATGCGCACGGTGAAGTTGCTGCAACTGCAAATCAACCTGTTGCAGAAAGTAGCGATGCCGTGCAATCAGAAGACGCCCACGCAGAACACGTATTTCATTTGTTAAAAAACAAACCTTGGTCAGCATTATATGTAGCCTTGTTTTTCTTTTTTATGATTTCCTTGGGAACATTGGCGTTTTATGCCATTCAACACGTTTCACAAGCGGGTTGGTCTATCGTTTTGTTTCGGGTAATGGAAGGAATCACGGCTTATTTGCCGGTTGGTGGTGTGTTGTTATTTGTGTTTTTTGTGTTATCAGCAACACAGAATCATTTATTTGTTTGGATGGATCCTGAAGTAGTTGCAAATGATGCGCTAATTCAAAATAAAGCAGGCTATTTAAATGTACCGTTCTTTTTGATTAGAGCCGCTATTTACATTCTTGTTTGGGTTTTGTATCGCAATTATGCAAGAAAAATGACCATAGCGCAAGATGCTTCCACAGATTTAAGCAATTACAGAAAATTATTCAAAAGTTCAGCGGCATTTTTAGTGTTCTTTTTAGTTACAGAATCTATGATGTCTTGGGATTGGATTATGTCCTTAGACCCGCATTGGTTTAGTACACTTTTCGGTTGGTACGTATTTTCAAGTTTAATTGTTTCCGCAATTACAACAATTGCTTTGGTTTCAATTTATTTAAAAGGAAAAGGCTATTTAGAATTTGTGAACAACAGTCATTTACACGATTTGGCGAAATATATGTTTGGATTCAGTATTTTTTGGGCTTATTTATGGTTCTCGCAATTTATGCTGATTTGGTATGCAAACATCCCTGAAGAAGTAACTTATTTTGTGACCAGATTCAACGATTATAAAGTTCCGTTTTTAGGAATGGTGGTTTTAAATTTTGTTTTTCCGCTATTAATATTAATGAATAGCGACTTTAAACGTGTTCCTTGGTTTATTGTAACCGCAGGTATTATTGTTTTAATCGGTCATTATATTGATATTTTTGTGATGATTATGCCAGCAACAGTTGGCGACCAGTGGTTTATTGGCATTTCTGAAATAAGTTCCCTATTGCTTGTTTTAGGGATTTTCATCTACGTGGTATTTAACGCAATGACAAAAGTACCATTATTGGCAAAAGGAAGTCCGTTTATTAAAGAAAGTGAACATTTTCACTATTAAAATATCAAAAACTATGTTAAAGGAGTCTTGAAGAATAGGTATTCATGATTTTTTTTATATTTGACACCAAGATAACTACTAGCTAAAAAAATATGACAGCATTATTTTATATTTTACTCGTAATCGTAATAGGAATTGCAATATGGCAAATTATAAGCATTTTTAATTTGAAAGGCGCAATTGCGACTGAAAAGGACAACAATACCCAAGGAATTTTATTTGCGGCTTTTGGAATTTTCTTTTACGGATTAATGATATTTACTTTTTGGAAATATTCCGTAATTCTTTTGCCGGAGTCTGCTTCTGTTGAAGGAGTTCGCATCGATAATTTGTATTTGGTAACAATGTTGCTTATTTTATTTGTGCAAGCTGTTACCCAATTTTTACTGTTTTATTTTGCATTTAAATATCGCGGAATAAAAGGAAGAAAGGCTTTGTTTTATGCAGACAGCAGTAAACTGGAAATGATTTGGACCATTGTTCCTGCCATTGCACTGTCTGGTTTGGTGCTTTACGGACTTTCGGTTTGGAATGATGTTATGGACGCTTCCGACGCTGAAAATCCTTTAATTATTGAAGTATACGCTAAACAATTCCAATGGGAAGCACGCTATGCCGGAGCCGACAATGAATTAGGGAGAGCCAATGTGCGAAATATCAAAGGAATCAATACGATGGGCGTTGATATGTCTGATAAAAATTCAATTGATGATATTCCAACCAGAGAATTGCATTTGCCAAAAGGAAGACAAATCATTTTTAAATTCCGCTCCCAAGATGTGTTGCATTCAGCATTTATGCCCCATTTTAGGGCGCAAATGAACTGCGTTCCAGGAATGGTAACCCAGTTTTCCTTTACACCGAATATGACTACTTTAGAAATGAGAGCCAACGAAAAAACAATGGCTAAAGTTGATGGCATCAATAAAATCAGGGCTGAAAAAGGTGAAGATCCTTACGAATTTGATTATTTATTGCTTTGCAATAAAATTTGCGGCGCATCACATTACAATATGCAAATGAAGATTATTGTTGAAGAAGAAGCGGCATTTAACAGCTGGTTAAGCACCCAAAAATCAATTGCACAGGTTGTACAAGACGAAAATTAACTACTACACTACTAAAAAATATAATATGTCAGATCATCATCACAAAGAAACATTCATTACAAAATACGTTTTTAGTACTGACCATAAAATGATTTCAAAACAGTATTTAATTACTGGTATTTTTATGGGCGTTATTGGGGTATTTATGTCAATGTTGTTCCGATTGCAAATCGCTTGGCCCGATACTTCTTTTAGTTTAATCGAAGCATTTTTGGGTCGCCACCAGGATGGAGGCGTGATGTCTCCAGATATTTATCTGGCGATAGTGACCATTCACGGTACCATTATGGTATTTTTCGTTTTAACTGCCGGTTTAAGCGGAACTTTCAGTAATTTATTGATACCATTGCAAATTGGCGCACGCGATATGGCCTCGGGATTCTTAAATATGATATCCTATTGGCTGTTCTTTTTGTCGAGTGTGATTATGCTTTCTTCCCTTTTTGTTGAAGCAGGACCTGCATCTGCCGGTTGGACGATTTATCCGCCTTTGAGCGCTTTGCCGCAAGCAATTCCCGGATCTGGAATGGGAATGACGCTTTGGCTGATTTCTATGGCGATATTTATAGCTTCCTCTTTAATGGGTGCCTTAAATTACATTGTTACGGTACTTAATTTAAGAACGGTTGGAATGACAATGACCAGATTGCCGTTGACAATTTGGGCGTTTTTTGTGACGGCTATTATTGGTGTCGTATCATTTCCTGTATTATTATCGGCTGCGTTGTTGCTGATTTTCGACAGAAGTTTTGGAACCTCATTTTATTTATCAGATATATTTATTCAAGGAGAAGTGCTTCATTATCAGGGTGGTTCTCCGGTTTTGTTCGAGCATTTATTTTGGTTCTTGGGTCATCCTGAAGTTTATATTGTGATATTGCCAGCAATGGGTATTGTTTCTGAAGTAATGGCCTGTAATTCACGCAAGCCTATTTTTGGTTACCGTGCAATGATTGGTTCAATTATGGCCATTGCATTTTTATCAACAGTAGTTTGGGGACATCATATGTTTGTTTCCGGGATGAATCCGTTTTTAGGTTCCGTATTTACTTTTACCACTTTATTAATCGCAATTCCTTCCGCGGTGAAAGCTTTTAACTGGATTACAACCTTATGGAAAGGAAATCTTCAAATGAATCCCGCAATGCTATTTTCCATTGGTTTTGTTTCTACATTTATTTCTGGCGGATTGACGGGAATTGTGCTTGGAGACAGCGCGTTGGACATCAATGTGCACGATACTTATTTTGTGGTTGCCCACTTTCACTTGGTAATGGGCGTATCGGCCATTTACGGAATGTTTGCCGGTGTTTACCATTGGTTCCCTAAAATGTATGGAAGAATGATGAACAAAGTTTTGGGTTATTGGCATTTTTGGATTACTGTGGTTGCGGCTTATGGCGTATTTTTCCCAATGCACTTTGTTGGCTTGGCAGGATTGCCGCGAAGATATTATGCAAACACTGCGTTTCCGTTATTTGATGATGTGGCCGACGTAAATATTGTAATTACGATGTTTGCTATTTTAGGTGGTGCTGCGCAAATCATTTTCTTGGTAAATTTCTTTTTCAGTATTTATAAAGGTAAAAAAGCTACACAAAATCCTTGGAAGGCAAATACGATGGAATGGACAACTCCTGTGGAACACGTTCACGGAAACTGGCCAGGCGAAATACCTGCAGTGCATCGTTGGCCTTATGATTACAGCAAACCTGGAATGCCGGAAGATTTTGTTTCTCAAATTACGCCTTTATACGAGGGCGAAGAGGAATCCTAAAAAGCACAAAATATTTTGATTTAAATTTCTCAGCAAATATTCGTATAAAGAATAAGTGCTGAGAATTTTCATTTATTTTAACTTGAAACCAGAAACTTGAAACCAGAAATTTTAAATTTTTACTAAAGACTTCCGTCTTCGGA
>JAENXD010000077.1 GCA_016649745.1 Flavobacteriaceae bacterium
GATTAATCATGTTGTTTATAATGTTTTGAATTCACTATAAATATACTGATTGTCAGGCTTTTATGCAAATATTTCGATGCTTTTTATCATTGAGTTATTGCTTTTTTCTTGTTATTTTTAACCCTTAATTCGCATTATTAATACGGCCCTAACTGATTGCGTTCCTATATCTATGGATAAAATTAATTCTTCGGATACTGTCATTTTATAAATACTTTTTATTTAAGCCCCAATGTTCCGCCGGAATTCATAATATTATTTGGGTCGAAATGATTTTTTAAGGCTTGCATTGCCTGTATTGAAGTCTTGCCTAATTGTTTTTCCATCCAAGGAGCTAAAACTCTTCCAACGCCATGATGATGGGACAATGAGCCTCCGTTTTCTATAATTGTCTCAATCAATCCTTTGTGAAAATGAATAAAATCGTCTTTTTCTTCTCCTTTTTTCATGGGGCTTAAAAAAGTAAAATACAGGTTTGCTCCGTTTTCATAAACATGTGAAATGTGGATCATAAGAACGGTTTTTGGTCGCAAACTCACGTATTTATGGGCAGAATCCCATACTTTTAACATATTTTCCCAAGTCACGGAAGTTTCCAAAGTATCAGTCATAATTCCGGCATCCATTAAAGGCTCTCTCAAATAGGCACTTGAATATCTTTGTTCTAGCCATTTTTTTACGGGGCCTTGTCCAATTGACATTGCTCCATATTTTTTTGCAATTTTTTTGCAATTTTTCACAACAAGTTTGGTGTATTCTTTTTGACCTTCAACAGCAACAAACATCAAGCATCTTTTTCCGGGTAAGTAGCCAAACATTTTCAAAAATTTGTCTTGAAAAGTATTGTCGAAACCCTTTGTTTTAAATGCGATGTCACTTTCTGAAGGGTCTGAAATTCGAAATAAATGAGGCAATCCGCATTCGCTTTGAATTATCGTTCGCATGGCCGTTGTGGCGTCTTCAAAGGATTTAAAAATAAATGAGGCAAAAGAAGTATTCTCGGGCATGAAGTTGTGGACTTTCATGGTAACCTCGGTAATGATGCCCAAAGTGCCCTCAGAACCTATAAAAAGTGGAAAAATATCCCAGCCCTGCGCAGTTTTTGGGAATTCTTTCGTTTCAATGATTCCCGCAGGGGTAATTGCTTTTATTGAAAGAACCATATCGTCAATTTTTCCGTATCCGGTTGATGCTTGTCCCGCTCCTTTTGCCGCAAGCCAACCGCCAACGGTAGAAAATTCAAAAGATTGCGGAAAATGTCCGCAAGTATATCCTTTTTTATTTAATTCTTCTTCAAATGCCGGACCGTATATGCCGGCCTGGACGGTAACGCTTTTGTTTAACTCGTTAATTTTAAGCACCTTATTCAGGTGTTTTGTGAGGTCGAGCGCAATCCCGCCATTTGGGGTTTGCAGTGCGCCTGTAACTGAAGATTGTCCGCCTATAGGTATAATTGGAATGTTATGGCTGTTGCAATAGGCCACTAATTTTATGATGTTATCATCGTTTTTAGGCGAAACTACGATGTCGGGCGGATTGGGGATTTCATTTAAGCGTAATTTTAACAGTTCGGCATAAAATTTACCGTAAGAAAAATTAGCGCGGGAAAAATCGTCGGTTAATATATTTTCTTCCCCAACAATATTTTTAATAAAATCTAATTGTTCTTGTTTTAGGGCCGATTTTTTTTCGAGTTTAATTTCTTGTTGTCCACTGAGATATTTTGTTTCAAAATCAGTGTCGGTTACCCCTAATTTTTCTTTTAGCACTTCAATCATCATCGGTGTAATGGCTTGTTCGTGTTTATCGCCCCATTTAAGAATTTGTCGGTATGTTTTGTCCATTTTCTGCTATTGATTTTTGTTGATGCTGATTCTGTTTGTGTATTTTATGATTGTTTTGAATCAATAAATTTGCAGGTAATTGTTGCGGCAATAGTGTCAAAATTTCCCACGGCATTTTACTTCGGCAACTTATAAACTTTGAGCATTGAGTTGTATTCTTTTTGGGTTTTTTTTTCGTCCCAATCAAGCAATTCAGCGGCTACCTTAATTATTTTATCAAAAACTTCTTTGCCTGGATTTCCCAGAGTTCCTGTTCCTGTTCTTCTGAGCATAATATCCTTCAGCGTTTTTGCACATTCATAATTTATTGCATAAACCACTTCTGCAAGAATTTCGCCGTCTTGGCTGATAACTTCAGCATATTCAGTGTTGTCTCGGGCAATATGAAAAACAATTTTACTTTCGGTGCCATAATTTCTGCTGACATACTCAACGGTTTCTTTGCTGAAATCGGAATAATTGATATGTTGTTTTATCATGAATTGTTTCATATCACGAATTTCACAGCCGGAAAGGTATAAGTTGTCGGAAACGGTTTCTGAAAGCGTTTTGTTAAGTTTTTTTGAAACAAGATCTAAAACTTCCGTTGCAAGGCCTCTGCTTGTAGTGTATTTTCCACCTTCAATGGTAATTATCCCTTGAATTCCCTCTAGAGCATTGTCGTAAACCTCATATTTTCTTGAAGATTGATAGGAGCCTTTTGTCTGGTCGTCAACCAATGGACGAAGTCCGCCATAGGCATGTTTTATGTCTGAATAGGATATTTTTTTTTCAAAATTCTCGTTAACTGCCTGTATAACTTCCATAAGGCTTTCTTTCGAAACGGCATAATCATCAGGGTCTCCATCGTATTCTTTGTCTGTTGTTCCTATTAGAGAATGGTTCCTCCACGGCATAATCATCATGTGGCCTCCGTCCTTTTTTTGCAATGAAACAACGTTGTTGCCAGATATTTTTTTTGTTATGATGTGGACTCATTCAGAGCGTCTTACTTTATGGGTCAAATTTTTGCTTTTTGAAGCCATATTTAAGATTTTATCGGCCCAAGTTCCGCCACAATTAATAATGAGACTTCCTTTTACTGTTTTGGTTTTATTTAAAATAAGGTCTTTTACTTTTACGCCCGAAATTTTATTTTCATCATCATAAACAAAATCTTCTACAATTGCATAGTTTGATACTTTAGCACCGTATTCAGCAGCCGATTTAATAAAGGAAAGTGTCAGTCTTTCAGGAAAAATACTTTGGTAATCATAAAATACAGTAGCATTTCTTAAATCTTTTTTAATCAAATTGGGCTCTTGTTCAATCGTTTTTTTGAAGGAGATGGTTTTATGGTTTGGCAATTGTTTGCTTTTGTCCCAAGTATGTTTTTTGTCGTAGGATAGCATATCATATAAAAACATTCCGGCAGCCATTTTCCACATATTCCCTTTCCATCGTTTGTAATTTGGGAATAAAAATGGCAGTGGATACACAAAATTTGGTGCAATATTTCCCAATATTCTTCTCTCCTGCAACGATTCCCTAACAAGTTTAAATTCCATATTTGCCAAGTATCTTAGTCCGCCGTGGATAAGTTTTGATGTAGCTGCCGAAGTTGCGCCTCCATAATCCTTTTTTTCGAAAAGCGCCACAGAAAGACCTCTTCCGGCTGCGGTGTATGCAACAGCAGCGCCCGTAATGCCGCCACCTATAATAATTACATCAAAATTAGTGTTGGTGTGTTCCTCAATATATCTTTTAAGAATCATTGCTAGTGTTTTTACAAATATAAAATAAAAAGACAGAATTTTTAAGACCTTCTGTCAGCCCATAGACAAAATTAATTTAATGGTAAAATGGATAAATAATTTATTAAGGTACTGAAATACATCTAATTAAAACTTAAAAATAAGTTTTTTATTAATTTGGGACAAAACAAAGGGAATAGAATCAAAATAGGTGAAAAATATGTTGATTTTTCGTGTGAAAAAGAACAGGACCTTTGCCACGCAATTATTCGACCAATTTAGGGTAAAATTTGTTCATTTTAACAATAAATCAGGTTTTGGCAGATTCATTGCCATTAAAATTCAAATTGTATAATTTCGTTCCACATGGTTACAATAATAAAACATATCTTTATTAATTCGATGGGTGTATTGGGTTTTCTGATGGATTTTAATCAATTTCTATAGAAAATCGTATTGAGAAGGGTGTATTTGTTAAGAAACCTGTATTTAATCAATTTTCAAGTTTATTATATGAATCGTTTCTTTAAAATTTTAGCCGGAATAATTTTGACCTTGCCCATTGCATTAGTTGGCTTCTTTTTTTGGGCTTCGTCAAGTGTGTATCCTGAGGAAGAATACGATAAAATAATTCAAACAAAGATTGAAAATTTGGTCAAAAACGATGCTATTTTTACCTTAATGACCTATAATATCGGTTATTTAAGCGGGATGACCAATAATTTGCCAATTGCCAAACCCAAATCGCTGTTTGATGACAACCTAGCAAAAGTTAAAGCTGTTTTGAAGCCTTTAAAGATCGATATTTTAGCTTTTCAGGAAATTGACTATGCTTCGGCACGCTCTTTTGACATCAATCAACAAATGGAAATTGCCGAATTGGGCTATCCATTTGTGGCACAAACCGTAAATTGGGATAAACGTTATTTACCATTTCCTTACTTTCCTATTAGCATGCACTTTGGGCACATTTATTCGGGGCAATCGGTTTTAAGCCATTTTCCTGTTAAATCCCAAAAACGTATTGTTTTACCTGCCGTTGATGATGCGCCTTTTTATTGGACCACTTTTTATTTAGACCGATTGGCACAAGTGGTGGAAATACAAATTAAAGATAAAACGGTTATTGTGATTAATGTTCATTTAGAAGCGTATGATAAACCTACCAGAGCCATACAAACCAAAGAGGTTTTAGCCTTATATAATTCTTATAAAAATGAGTATCCAACATTATTGGTAGGCGACTTTAATAGTGACATTAAATTCTCGGATGCCAGTATTGCACCTATTATTAACAGTCCGGATATTGGTATCGCGGCGTTTAATATACCCTATGGAAATACTTACAACTCCATTAACCCTTCCGAACGTATTGATTATATTTTTTACAACAAAAAGTTTATAGAAGAAATAGGGAGTCGTGTTTTAACTGAAATGGGTGATGCTTCAGATCATTTGCCTTTAATGATTCACTTTAAGTTAAAATAATCAGCATACCGTTTAAGCCACCTATTGAATAGGAAGAAAAAAAATTATTAGTTTACTGATGATATAATGTCGGAAGGGTTAAAAATTGACAAAATTTTTGAATTGTAACGGTTTATGATTTTGATTTCATACTGAGAATCTTTAAAAATGTTGCAGACAGTCAATTCTTGAATGTTGGGAAAAACTATTTTTTATGTGACCATACTTAAAGAAAGTATATCGGCATAAATACTAACTGTTACGGATAAATTTTCACAGGTAAATTTAAAATGCACTGACATAAAGCTTATAAAGCGTATGGGTATTAATTATTCGCAGTTTCTATACTTTTCAGATCTCCAAAATGCTTGATATGCATAAGTCAAATCCATTGACAAATCTCTCCATCTTATCCGTCCACTTTCAATAGACTTTCTCAACTTGTTGAATTTTTCCTTCGATAGTGGTAATTCTATTTTATTTAAATCCTGTTTTTCCATATCGTTATTTTGTTTAAAATTATTCAGAAAATACAGTTTGGTTCCTCGTAATTTTGTGATGGTTAGCGTCTTTTTCGGGGTTTCCTTTTTCAAGTATTGAGCATGAGATACTGAAAACCCAGTTGGAGTTTCAAATGAGAGTTTTTCATTTAACGTAACAATATAATCATTTTTTGTGAGATATGCAACATTTATAAATAAAATATTTGGACATCGAGATTAAAAAAACAAAAACAGCCATAAAAAAGACAACATAAAGGGGTCTTAAATTCAGCTATTTTCCTAAAATTTTAAACCACACTGTTTTAGTGATTCATTAAAGTAAAATGAAAAAATTTAATCGTTTTTAGGGTTCAATTCCCCGACGCTCTGCGTTGAAATAAAAAGGGGATTCCTATTTGATACCTCGTACCCTTGGGTCGAGGTAGTTCATTGCGGATAACGATATTGTAAAATCTTATTCGGCTTCAACAATCACAATTTTAGGATCAACATCATCAGCGCCGTGGGTTAGTTTTTTCAACTTTTTAACAAAAACGACCAATAGCAGTCCGAAGGAAACGCAAAATATAAATACACCCATAAAAATAGCGTATTCACCAGCATTTTGAGCCGCTTCTCCTATATAACCGGCAAGTTTATTTCCTATTCCTGAAACCATAAAATAGGCACCCATGGTTAATGAAGCATATTTTAAAGGGGCTAGTTTTGTAATGAATGACAAGGCAACGGGCGAGATGCTCAATTCGCCGATAACGTGTAAAAGATAAGCGCCAAACAGCCAGTAAATGGCAGCTTTTCCATCTAAAGAGGAAGCGGTTTCAATAGCTGCTCCCGCCAATAATAAAAATCCAAAACCGGTAATAATGGTTCCTATCCCCATTTTAAAAAGCGAAGAACTTTCTTTTCCCTTTTTCCGCCACTTGGTCCAGAAATAAGCTACCGGCACTCCAAATAAAATCACATAAAAAGCATGTAAGGACTGCAAAAAACTTGCAGGGATTTCAAAACCCAAAATGACTCTATCAATTTTATCCCGGGCATATAAATTCATCAATCCGCCGGCTTGTTCATAGGCACCCCAAAATACAATCACAATAATAAATGATAAAATCAGCACAATCAATCGGTCTTTTTCTATGGAAGTAAGCGGGATACTTTTATTAGTACCACTTTCTCGTTGAACAGGTACAAAATTTCCCACAGTAGTCAAATATTTTTGCCCCCAAACATACACTATTTGTCCGATTGCCATACCAATTCCCGCCAAACCGAAACCATAATGCCAATTGATGACCTCGCCTATATAACCAACCAATAAAGGCGCTGCGAATGCGCCAATATTAATGCCTATATAAAATATGGTAAAAGCGGAATCTCTTTTTAAATCACCTTTTTGATACAAGCCGCCGACCATGGTTGAGATGTTTGGTTTTAAGGCGCCAACACCAAAAATTATAAAAACAATCCCAGTATAAAATGCCCACAAAGCATCAAAAGCCAATATAAAATGACCGATGCACAGCAAAAATCCGCCAAGCATCACTGTTTTTTTCTGACCCAGCAACCTGTCGGCCAATAAACCTCCCGGAACTGACATTACATAAACCATCATGGTGTACCAACCGTACAATTCCAAAGCAGAAACTTTGTCCCAGCCCAATCCAGCATTGACTTCAGTAGTTTTAGCGGTTAAGTAAAGAATAAGGATGGCGCGCATTCCGTAGTACGAAAAGCGTTCCCACATTTCGGTAAAAAATAAAATGTACAATCCTTTTGGGTGGTCCCACAATGTTTGTTTTGGCATGGTTATCAGTGGTTAAAAGTGGTAAATATACTATTTTAAAAATTTAGTGACAGTCTTTAAATTTTTTGCCGAAAATTTATAATCACTTAAATAAAATGACCAATTTTTTAAAATTAGCCGCCTTGCTATTTTACTATTTAGTTAAAAAGTAAAATAAGTAATTTATTTATTATAGTTTTTATATACATTTGTATAATAAGGAAGTTATTAATGCCATTTTTTTTAAAAATCAAAAATGAAAGACTTTAAAGCGGGTAATTATATCAATCAGGGGTATTACAAAAGTTTTCAGCCAAGTCCAATCAATAAAAATTGGCAAATAGAAGAGATGCAAATTCTTCATTTACTGAGCAAAGCAGACAGGCAGGTAGGTAGGCTCGATATGTATTCTGAGTATGTAAATATAGATTTATTTATTAGTATGCACATTGCAAAAGAAGCAACCCAATCATCTAAAATTGAAGGTACGCAAACCAATTTGGAGGAAGTTTTTCTAAATATGGAAGATATAGCTTTTGAAAAAAGAGATGATTGGGAAGAAGTCCAAAATTATATAGCAGCTATGAATGAAGCGGTAAAAATGCTGCATACGTTGCCTTTCTCTTCAAAACTTATAAAACAAACGCATAAAATATTATTACAAGGTGTAAGAGGAGCACATAAATTACCGGGTGAATATCGTACAAGTCAAAATTGGATAGGCGGAGCATCTATAACTGATGCTGTATTTATTCCGCCAATTCATTCTTCTGTCAACGATTTAATGTCTGACATTGAAAAATTTGCCAATGATGAATTAAATTCTTTGCCCGATTTGTTAAAGATAGCCTTAATCCATTATCAATTTGAGACAATACACCCTTTTTTAGATGGTAATGGTAGAGTTGGCCGACTTTTAATTACGCTTTATTTGGTTAGTAAAGGAATTTTAAAACAACCAATATTATATTTATCTGATTTTTTTGAAAGGAACAGAATATTGTATTATGACAACCTTATGAGGGCAAGAACACACCATGATTTAACACAGTGGTGTAAGTTTTTTTTAACGGGAGTTATAGAGACCGCTCAAAATGGAGTTAAAACATTTGATGGAATATTACAAATGCAAAAAGCTTTGGGTGATAAAATCAGAAAAATAGGTGTTAGGAGCGGTGATGCCCAAAAAGTATTAGATTATATGTATTTAAAACCTATTGTTGATGCCAAAACAATAGGAAGCATTACAGAAAAAACGCTGGCGTCAGTTTACAAATTGATTTCTACTATGGAAGAATTGGAAATCATTAAAGAAATTACAGGTTTACAAAGAGGTAGATTGTATATTTTTAAAGACTTCATTGATTTATTTAAAACATAAAATTTAAAAAAATATTTAAAAAAGCCACATAGTTTGAGAATCTAAATTTATATTACACGCTTAAATATTTAAGAGCAAAGGCTTTGTAATTACTGGTTCTAAATTATCTAAAGAACGAAGGCATGAATATCTGACTTGTGATTTAAAGCGTAATAAAGTAATAAATAGAATAGCCACACCTTTGTGCGTCTATTTTATTTATATTTGGGCTTTTAATTTTAGACCTGCTATACAAATGAAAATAATACTGTTCTTTCTTTTAATTTCTTGCTCAATTTTTGGACAGGAAATAGGGCGTATTGAAAATGAAAATCATTCCATAAAACTTTTAAAGTCAAACAATTTATATGCTTTTGTTTATTCAGATGTTAATTCAAGAGGACAACATGTGTATGAATCATTTAATTTTCCGAATAAAGAAACCATTTATGAAATTATGATGAACGGGTTTAATGTGAAAAATAATCACCAGGTGTTTGTTTTAACAGACAATGATACAGTGGTGAAATTTATATTTAATAAAATAAAAGGGGTGGTGATGTTAAAAATTAATCAAAATAATTTTAAAATAAAAACAACAAGCACAAGTACTCAATTAAATAAGAAACAACTGATTCAGCTTTTTAGCGTAAAGACCTCCTAATATTTCGGCTCCATAGTTCAAGGGATAGAATAAAAGTTTCCTAAACTTTAGATCCAGGTTCGAATCCTGGTGGAGTCACTTTTAAAGAAACTTAATTAACTTATTAACAGTTAGTTAGGTTTTTTTTGTGCTTAAATATTAAGGAATTGGAACGATAAACGGAACGATAATGTTTGATGCACGTTAATTTAATGCATTTTCGCACCTCCTAATATTCAGCATTTAAAAAAAATAAATAAGAAACCATTATTAATAAGAAACCCACCTCAAACAATGCTATGAAACTTATTAGAGGTGGGAAAATGGCATGGTCTGCGAAAACCGTAGTACTAATTGTAGTGAAAAAAAAGTTTAGTGCATTTAACTAATTATTGAAAAAATTAAAATCCAGTATTTGGATTACAATTCGTAAAGTTTGGTTTTGGTGAAGTCCATGATACTGCTCCTTCACTAAACCCAGAACATGAAGTTACGTTTGTAACGTTCCAAATACTTAAATTTTGGTTGAATGGTGAACCATGAAACATCACATACATATCAGTAACATTACTCACATTCCAAGAACTGATATCTTGATTGAATAGTGAACCAGAAAACATAGCACTCATATCAGTAACCTTACTCACATCCCAAGAACTGATATCTTGATTGAATTGTGAACCAGAAAACATAGCAACCATACCCATACTAGTAACATTACTCACATTCCAAGAACTGATATCTTGATTGAATTGTGAACTTTGAAACATAGCACTCATACTAGTAACATTACTCACATTCCAAGAACTGATATCTTGATTGAATAGTGAAGAACTAAACATCTCATTCATACTAGTAACATTACTCACATTCCAAGAACTGATATCTTGATTGAATAGTGAAGAACTAAACATCACAACCATACTAGTAACCTTACTCACATCCCAAGAACTTATATCTTGATTGAATAGTGAAGAACGAAACATCCAACGCATACTAGTAACCTTACTCACATCCCAAGAACTTATATCTTGATTGAATTGTGAATAAGAAAACATCGAACCCATATCAGTAACCTTACTCACATCCCAAGAACTTATATCTTGATTGAATAGTGAACTTTGAAACATCCCACCCATATTAGTAACTTTAGAAGAACATACTTTTGTTACATCCTCACCATTATCAACCATCTGTCTCAATATTGCTTCACTAACAATTGTGTAAATAATTCCATTCACTTCACCTGTTTGACCAATTTGACCCCAAACATAACATTTAATTGTTATTCCATTTGAATCCAAGTAAATAGGTGACATCACACAACCATTAGTATCAACACTTTGACCACTTGGAGTGTTTGGACAAGTATCAACACTATCCAACACACCATCCCCATCTGAATCAATTTGAGTTAAAGGTTCGTCTTTTGAGCATCCGACAAATAAAAACATAAAACATACGGTAACTAATAAAATTTGCTTTGTCATAATTTAAATTTTGCTTAAATGTAATCAATTATATCCCAATAAAAAAACCACCTCAACTTAATGAAATGGCTTATTTAAAATGTGAACTTTGACCTTGAAGTATATTAAAAAAAATTGCATAAATCTTTAGGATTGTTAATTTTAGTCATTTTTATCAGGTTCAATTCCAGTACCTAAATTTATTACGATAGGCAGAAAATTATTATTTTCGTTATCGGTTGTTAATTCCGTACTTCTTAAAGTTGGTACAACAAACTTTGCCAGTTCCAAAATAGTTTTTATCCTGTCTTTCGGTTCTAATAAATCAATATCACTTTGAAGTTTGTTAAAATTATTGTCTAACAATAAATTGAAACGCTCCCTTATTTCAGTAGTTGACTTGTTTAACGCTCCTTTGGTGCGTCCGCCTGTTTTAATTCCTTTTGCCATTTATTTAATTTTTATGTTTTGATTCCTAAATTTGAAAGTTCTTTTAAAGTTTCTGTCGATAGTTTGGAATAGTCAATTTGTGTGTTGCTCTCTTCATTGCTTATAATTAAATCCTGTGCTTTCAATGTAGGAACAACAAACTTTGACAATTCAATAATAATTTTTAGGCGTGCCAATGGTTCTAACTCTTTTAAATCGCTTTTTAGTTGCTCCAAATTGTCAGAAACTAAATTTTGATAGTGTTCCCTTATTTCTGCTGTGGTGCGGTTAACTACTCCTTTGGTGCGCCCACCTGTCTTTTTTCTGCTTGCCATATCTTCTAAATTTGTCTATTATAGATAAAACAAATGTAACTATTTATTAAAATAGTTTTATTTGATTATAGTACTTTCTTTGCTTATATCCTGTCTGCCTTATAATTGATGGGTTAAAATATCGGTTTCTTACTTGTTTTGCCAAATGTTTTATAATATCACTTTCAAACTTCGGGCGGTTGCCGTTGGTCTTACTTAATAAATAACTGCAAACCTCCTCAAATCTATTTTTATCGTAGTTATGAAGATAATTTAAAGTAGAGGTTCTTATGTATTTTGCACCCTCGTTTTCGTGTGTTAATTCTATGCCAGTAACTGAACATTTTCTTTTATTATTAATTGTGCCGTTTTCCATTATATAAGTATTAAAAATGGCACAATCTTTTATTTGTTTAGAGGGTGTTAAAATGGCACAATCATTTACCAAAAAATTTAGTTTATCACTTATAATTTTTTCTAATTTATTATGAATATTGTTGCCAGTTTTATCCAATAATTTAAGATAAGTTTTTTTAGTATTGTTAAAGGTATTTTTACTCCCTTGTATTGCTTTAATCCACTTGAAAGTATTAAGATGTTCAGTAAGTTTAATTTTGTCTTTAGGGTTGAGGTTTTGACCTTTGTTGCTAATGTCCAGGATTAAGACGTTTTTAAATTCCGCTTTAATGTTTTCGGCTAATGTCAAATAAGTTTCAATATTTAATAAATCCGCATAAGTTTTGATGCCTAAACTTTTAATATATGAACTCCTTTTGCTTTTCACTTCAAATCGAAATGTATTGATGTCCGTATATTGCGGAAACTGTAAACCTTTAGCGTAAAATTTTATTTTTTTATAATTATTTGCTTTGCCATATTTATCGTGCTTAAAACTAATTTTGCTAAATTTCAAATTATCACTTGATGTAATAAATTCGTTTTTTTCGTGATATATCGTATATGTAATTAAATCTTTACAATCGATTGGACTTAAACAATTTAATCCAAACTCTTTATTTATTATATGAAGTTCCTTAGTTGGAAAGTTGAAAATGTCCTTTATTTCATTCAATACTTTGATACAATCTAATGCAGTAAAATCATTGGCATTGTGTAAATTGTTGTTAAAGTAATAATGTGGCTTTATAAGTACCTCTAATTTAGTGAACTCATCTTTTTTGACATAGAAACAAAAATATATTTCCTTAAATACTTTTGTGAATGTCGCTTGTCTTATTTCTTGAGCCTCTTTATTTAGATTATTTGTATAAGATTGGTAAATTGAATATTCATTGAGTAATGAACTATTGAATAAATCATTTATCAAATCATTTTTAAATATCACTATTTTTAAAAAGTCAATCAAAGTAAAATGTTTATATTTGTGAATAGGTATTGCGTTGCCAACGTATACCAACATTTGAACAAATTAAAAGAGGGTTGAACGCCCTCTTTTTTTATTATTGTCTGTTAGTTGATGTATGGCAATACATTGCTTAAATCGTTTGTAAAGTAGTTTTTAAAGTAATAAACCGTTAAAGTGTCCGTGTCCGAAAACTTAAATATTATTAAGTTTTGTTTTTTGTTATGGTCGCCTTTATAAAAATCCTTCATACCAGTTTTAAACAAACCAGTAATACAATTACTCCATTTTTCGCCCTGTCTAATTTTTAGCCAAAAGTCAGGCATTGACATTGCACAATTGCGATTTTTACTAATATTGATTAATTCAGAAAGTAATGAAGTACCATTTAAAACCTCTGCAAGTTCAAAATGTTTTACGCTCCTATATTTGCCCTTATTTATTTCTTTGTAAATATGGGTTACTGGTTTGGGTGTTTGCGTTGCCATTGCTTACTTATTAAGTTGAATAATACTGTTTTCAATATCTTCACTCTTAAAAAATATTCTGCCTCCCAATCCAAAACAAGGAAGTTTTTTTTGCTTAACCCAATTATGAAGCGTTGCCGGACTTATGCCTAATTTTTTACACACTTGTGAACGCGAATAATATTGCGTTTGTGCCTTTGGTTCAAAATTCTTTTTGAAGTCCTCTAATTGTCTTTTAACGCCCTCGTTAATTAATTCAACTAATTGTATAGAGGTTGTTCCT
Organism: Flavobacteriaceae bacterium; assembly: GCA_016649745.1. GTDB lineage: Bacteria > Bacteroidota > Bacteroidia > Flavobacteriales > Flavobacteriaceae > Lutibacter. Next base: position 13,659 of record JAENXD010000077.1, read on the forward strand.
TGTAAAATAATTTGTTGCATAACTATGTTTTAAATGATTATGCTACAAATGGAAGTTAGGTTTTTTTTAGGTTTTCCCTAAAAAGTATAATGAAGTCTATTTTATTGGAATATAGCCTATATCACTAAGTTTCTGAATGACTTTATTTACCGTTTTTGTAGAGGTTAAAGGATTGTTTTTTTGTTCTGCTGTGGGGTTGTCAATAGGATTAATATAAGATTGTACCGTTTTTGCATCTATTCCAGTTATTCCGCTTATGGCACTCGCTAACGTGTTTGTAGATGCGTTAAAAGGTTCTTGTTTTCTTAGAAAATCGAAAACACCCATTTTATAAAGCATAATTATTTTTTCAGTTCCTTTTGTATTGCTTAAATCAATGCTTTGATTATTTTCAATTATTATTGGTGTTGTTACTTGTTCAAGTTTTTTAATCTCATTAATCCAGTATTCTAAAATTATGAAATTAGAAATTTCGTTTATCAAATTACTATGATATTTATCAAAAATTAAATACTTTTCATCTTCTTCAAGGTCTCTAAATTCTGGAATAAAATATTGTTCAAACTTTGTGAATAAAACTCCTACCTTTGTTGAAACCATTTCTTTTTTTGCCATTAAATTAATTAATGATTGATTATCAATATCTAAAACATTTTGTTCTAAATCATACTTATATAAAAAACCTTCAAATTCTTTAGTAATTACGATTTTTGACAATTCAGTTATCTCAATCTTAATTAAATTACAATACTCATTTATATCAATAATAAATTTGCGCTTTTTAAGAATTTCCCTAATTGATTTTGAAACAATTTCTTTTGCTTCATTTTCGACATAATCATTTAAGCAACAGAAATAAATCTGACTACCTAATTGTATTTTGTAAATTTTATCATTGTGAAATTTACTTTTTTCCATTTGAACATTTTTTTTGCGTTGCCGTGATAAATATACAAAAACCTACAAACAATAAATTAAGAGGTCTTAAAATTTGTTTTATTTATTATTAGATGCTTTTTTGTATGTCCGCGAACATCCCTAAAGTAAAATATTTTACGTATATTTGATTGATTTTAAAATAGTTAATTATGAATATATTTAGTTTTGGGGTTTATTTCACAGATGAAAAGAGTTGCCGCTTGCATTTTAAGTCCGAGC
>JAENXD010000116.1 GCA_016649745.1 Flavobacteriaceae bacterium
CTTACTTTTACAGTTGATAAATTTGAAAAACGAAGAGTAGCGTTAGATGCACTTTGTTACAAACCTTATCAGTATGAAGAATTTGGTTTTGCTTGGTTTGCATATTCTAAAACAGAAATTCATACCGTATGTTTCTTTGGAGATATTTGTACTAAGTTTTATGAAGAATTTCATGCAGATGGAAGCCCTTATAATGGACAAAACTATGATGGTTACGATTTTCCAGCTATTTTTAAAGTTGTCATTAAAAATGCACAAGGAATTATTGTAAATGATCCTGATCAAAATAGCAATGCTGATTGGTTTGGTACAGGAGAAGCACTTTGTATAGAGTATCCAGACCAAGTTGGAATTGATGAAGAAATGTTTACATTTGAACTTTGGCTTGCTATGCCAGATGGTACATATAAGTTAATACACACAGGAGAATTTGATGAATCTGCAATGGCAGAAGTTGGAAATCCAGATGGATTTGGTGGAACTGATGGTGTATTTGATTTTACAGTAGGAAATTGTTCTTATGATGGAAATGACGCCAATATTGAATTACCAGCATATATTCCACTTCCAACTTCAGGTAAGATGACATTGTCAAATTTCCCTAACGCAAATGCGTATGTAGATGTTACTTTTAGTGCAATTGTTAATCCAACAGCTGAAATTTTTAATGGAGCAACTTTAGGCGCATGGTGTGCAGCTGAACATGATAATATTGGGTTGAGTACTTATAATATTGATTTCTATTCTTCATTGGAGCTAACAACTATTCCTACTCAATATCAGGATATTGAATGGGGAGCATTAAATTGGATAATGAATAATTTAACTGGAAAAACATCAGCTGTAATTCAAGAGGCAATATGGCAAGTTGTGAATAGTACAGATACTGACACTGCTGGAAATCCTGAAGCTGGAAATCCTGCCACAAGCGCTTTTGCAATTGAGGCATTAACTCATACCAACTTTATTCCTTCAGTAGGTGATTATGCTATTGTAATTTGTGATGCAATAGAAGGTCCAAATGCAAATGAAGATTTACAGTTGTTAATTGTAAGAGTAGATCCTTAAACATCAATAAATATATTATTAATAAGTATAGATAATGCAATATAAGAGATATTAAAATAATTTGATAGATTTGTTATTATAAAAAATCTAAACTTATTAATAATATGCATATATTTAAATCCCATTTCTGGTATAACAAACGCCAAAGAAATGGGATTTTCTTTTTGCTACTAATTATTGTAATGCTACAAATTAGCTTCTTTTTTGTAGATTTTTCTTCGGAAGAAACCAATGTGGTTTCCCAAAACGAAATTGTTGCTTTTCAACATGAAATGGATTCGTTAAAAAGGGTGGAATTGGAAAACCGCATCCCAAAAATTTATCCTTTCAATCCAAATTTTATAACAGACTTTAAGGGGCATCAACTTGGAATGAGCCTTGATGAAATTGATAAATTGCTCGCGTTTCGTGCAAAAGGAAATTATATCAATTCAACAAAACAATTTCAGGAAACAACAGGTGTAAACGATAGTTTATTGGCTGCAATGAGTCCCTATTTTAAATTTCCTGAATGGACAACTTCAAAGAAAATCATTGACAAGTCCTCTTCAAAAATCACGGTTGAAAAACCAATCCTGAAAAAAGATATAAACTCAGCTTCCGCAGAAGATTTAAAAATGATTAACGGCATTGGAAAAAAATTGGCAAAAAGAATAATTGACTATAGAACAAAATTGAAGGGATTTTCAATAAATGATCAAGTATTTGAAGTTTGGGCGCTGGATAAAGAAATTGCTGGTAAAGTTTTGCAGTATTTTGAAGTCACAAATCCGCCGGCAATTCAAAAAATTAACATCAATACGGCCACTTTTAAAGAAGTGTTGGCCATTGTTTATTTAGATTATGAACTTACCAAAAAAATCTTCAATTATAAAAATCAGGTTGCTGAAATTCAATCTATTGAAGAACTAAAAAAAATTGATGGTTTTCCTTTAGAAAAATTTAACAGAATAACGCTATATTTGGACGCTAAATAATTAAACTAATATTTTAAGCTAACAGCTCCTATGAATAGTATGTATTTTACAGAAGAACATCAAGCATTCAGAAAAAGTTTTCAGAATTTTTTGCAGAAGGAAGTAGTTCCTCACATAGATAAATGGGAAAAAACCGGAACTATTGAAAGGTTTATCTGGAAGAAATTTGGAGAAATGGGCTATTTTGGATTAAATGTTTCTGAAGAAAATGGAGGTTTAGGGTTGGATATTTTTTATACCGTTATATTTTTAGAAGAACTTCAAAAAGTGAATTCGGGTGGTTTTGCGGCAGCGATGTGGGCACATGCTTATTTAGCGATGACTCATTTGGAAAAGGAGGGAAGCGAAGTCATAAAAAAGAACTATTTAACAGCGAGTATTGAAGGCGAAAAAATTGGTTGTTTGTGCATTACCGAACCTGTTGGGGGCTCTGATGTTGCTGCAATGAAAACTACAGCGGTTAAAAAAGGTGATACTTACGTAATTAATGGCTCAAAAACATTTATTACCAACGGCGTTTATTCGGATTATTTAATAGTTACTGCAAAAACAAATTTGGCGGCCAGAAACAAAGGCATCAGTATTTTTATAATGGATAGAAATACACCGGGAATTTCGGCAACAAAATTAGATAAGTTAGGCTGGAGGGCTTCAGATACGGCTGAGATCGCTTTTGATAATGTTGTGATTCCATCTGAAAATTTGATGGGTGACGAAGGAAAAGGTTTTCAATATATTATGAATCATTTTGCCTTGGAGCGTTTGGTGATGGGAATCAATGCACACGCAAGATCAGAATATGCTTTGGATTACGCAATACAATATATGTCTGAACGTCAAGCTTTTGGTAAAACAATAGATCAATTTCAGGCATTGCGACATAAAATTGCTGATTTGGCCAGCGAAGTTGAAATGTGCAAAGAATTTAATTATTCCATAGCCAAAAGATTGAATGAAGGTCAGTATATTGTAAAAGAAGCGAGCATGTCTAAATTGGTTTCAACTAAAATAGCGGACAAAGTTATTTATGAATGCCTGCAATTTTTAGGCGGTTATGGTTATATGGAAGATTATCCCATGGCAAGATTATTAAGAGACAGCCGATTAGGCCCAATTGGAGGAGGAACTTCTGAGATTTTACGCGAAATAATAGCGAAAATAATTATTGACAAAAAGGAATACAAACCAGCAAAATAATTGTCGGAATAATTTTTTATCATATTTATGGCACATATTATAAATAGATGTATATTTGCATTTCAAAATTAAAAAGAGAACAGTTTGAAAGGAGGTGCTATACAATGTTAATTATACCAATAAAAGACGGAGAAAATATTGATAGAGCGTTAAAACGTTATAAAAGAAAATTTGATCGTACAAAAACGATGAAAAATTTGCGTGCACGTAAACAATTCATAAAACCTTCAGTAACAAATCGTGCTAAAAACATTAAAGCCAAGTACGTTCAAAATTTAAGAACTACAGAAGAGCAAGGTTAATTTTTCAACCATTTTCATAAACCGTTAGTAAATACAAATAACAATTCGTAAATTTGTGTACTAACGGTTTTTTTTATGCCTATAACCTCATTTTTAAATTACCTGGCTCTAGAAAAAAAATATTCGAAACACACCATAACGGCGTATCAAAACGATTTATATTCATTTCAAGCATTTTGCAATCAGGAATTCGGCAATAAAAGCATCGCAACTGTTAATTATGCCCAAATAAGAAATTGGATTGTTAGTTTGGTGAATTCAAAGATTTCCAATCGCTCCATAAACAGAAAGGTCTCCTCCCTAAAATCATTTTATAAATTTCTCCAGAAAATAAAACAAATAGAGGTAAATCCTTTAGTGAAGCACCAGGCTTTAAAAGTATTGAAACAAGTTCAGGTTCCTTTTTCTGAAAAAGAAATTTTTAGCGTTCTGAATGCAGTAGATAAAGAAGATGATTTTGAATCGGTGCGAAATAAATTAATTGTTGAATTATTTTATTCAACCGGAATGCGAAGAAATGAACTGATTAATATTAAAATTACTGACATAGATGATGTTAATGAAACTGTTAAAGTATTAGGAAAGCGGAATAAGGAACGTTATATTCCGTTATTAAAATCAGTACGGGAATCATTAAAAAAATATGGTGAGTTTAGAGAAAAAATTGAAAGCAAGGAACCTTATTTATTTTTAACGAAAAACGGTAAAAAAATATATGATACACTTGTGTATCGTGTAATAAATAATTATTTTAGTGCGGTGTCGTCAAAGGTTAAAAAAAGCCCTCATGTAATAAGGCATTCTTTTGCAACACACCTGCTTAATGAAGGTGCTGATTTAAACGCAGTAAAAGAATTACTTGGACATTCTAGTTTAGCGTCAACACAAATTTATACCCACAGTAGTTTGGGGAAATTAAAGGAAGTATATAACCAGGCCCACCCAAGGAGCCAAAAAACTGATTTATTATGAAAGTAATTGTACAATCTGTGAATTTTAATGCAGACAGAGATCTTATTGATTTTGTTGAGAAAAAAGTAGCCAGTTTGGAAAAGTATTATGATAAAATTGTGGATTCTGAAGTGTTTTTAAAGGTGCAGCAAACGAGTGAAAAAGAGAATAAAGTGGTTGATATTAAAATTAATATTCCGGGGAATGATATTGTAGTTAAAAAACAATGCAAAACATTTGAGGAAGGCACTATGGTCGCAGTAGATTCTCTTAAAAGAAAGTTAACCAAAGAGAAAGAAAAAGTACGTGAAAAATAAAATATTAAAAATTATCATAAAAGTTTTGTTTAAAAAATAAAACTTTAATACATTTGCAGTCCGTTAGAAATAGCGGGCTTCTTTTATGGAGTAAAAAGCCGATGTAGCTCAGCTGGCTAGAGCAGCTGATTTGTAATCAGCAGGTCGTGGGTTCGAGTCCCTCTATCGGCTCTTTGAAATTTTAAAATGCTTGGGGGTAAATATTTTGATTTAATTTGAGATGTTTATAAAAAGGGACGAGAAGTTTATCCTGAGTACAGTCGAAGGAAGTCCCTTTATCGGCTCTTTGAAATTTTAAAATGCTTGGGAGTAAATATTTTGATTTAATTTGAGATGTTTATAAAAAGGGACGAGAAGTTTATCCTGAGTACAGTCGAAGGAAGTCCCTTTATCGGCTCAAAAATTTGAAATAATGCCCAGATGAAAAATTGCTTCGCAAGGAAGTAATTTAGAAGGTATAAAAATAGAAGCTTGTACCGAGAGCTGTTACCGAGCGTAGCCGAAGTACAGTCGAAGAAAGTATCTCTCGGCCAGATCTTTGAAAAATGGTGAGATACTCAAGTGGCCAACGAGGGCAGACTGTAAATCTGCTGCGCAAGCTTCGAAGGTTCGAATCCTTCTCTCACCACAATTGTTTTATAGCGATATAAATCAGTAGGGAATTGAAAAAAAATATTGCGAGAGTAGCTCAGTTGGTAGAGCTTCAGCCTTCCAAGCTGACTGTCGCCGGTTCGAGCCCGGTCTCTCGCTCTTTTTTTTGCCGGTGTAGCTCAGGGGTAGAGCGTTTCCTTGGTAAGGAAGAGGTCATGGGTTCAATTCCCATCATTGGCTCAAAATTAGAATTGAAATTAACACTATATATAACTAAGATTTAAAAATTAAAATTTAATAATCATGGCAAAAGCAACCTTTGATCGTTCAAAACCACATTTAAACATTGGGACTATTGGACACGTTGATCACGGTAAAACAACTTTAACAGCTGCTATTACTGTAGTATTAGCAGAAAAAGGATTTTGTGAAGTAAAAAACTTTGATCAAATTGATAATGCTCCTGAGGAGAAAGAAAGAGGTATTACTATCAATACCGCGCACGTTGAATATTCAACAGCAAAACGTCACTATGCTCACGTTGACTGTCCAGGTCACGCGGATTACGTGAAAAATATGGTAACTGGTGCTGCCCAAATGGATGGTGCAATTATCGTTGTTGCTGCAACAGATGGTCCAATGCCTCAAACAAGAGAGCATATCTTATTAGGTCGTCAGGTTGGTATTCCAAGATTGGTTGTATTCATGAATAAAGTGGATATGGTTGATGATGAAGAATTATTGGAACTCGTAGAAATGGAAATCAGAGACTTATTGTCTTTCTATGACTATGATGGTGATAATACTCCAGTTATTCAAGGATCTGCTTTAGGAGCTTTAAACAAAGAGCCTAAATGGATGGAAAAAATTATGGAATTGATGGATGCTGTTGACACTTGGATTGAATTGCCAACACGTGATATCGATAAACCTTTCCTAATGCCTGTTGAAGATGTATTTTCAATTACAGGACGTGGAACAGTTGCAACAGGTCGTATTGAAACAGGAATTGCTAACACTGGTGATGTTGTAGATATCATTGGTATGGGAGCTGAAAAATTAACTTCTACAGTTACAGGAGTTGAGATGTTCCGTAAAATATTAGATAGAGGCGAAGCTGGAGATAACGTTGGTCTTTTATTGAGAGGTATTGCAAAAGAAGATATCAAAAGAGGTATGGTTATTTGTAAACCAAAATCTGTAACACCACACGGTAAATTTAAAGCTGAGGTTTACGTTCTTAAAAAAGAAGAAGGTGGTCGTCATACACCATTCCATAACAACTACCGTCCACAGTTTTACGTTCGTACAACGGATGTAACTGGAACAATTACTTTACCGGAAGGTGTTGAAATGGTTATGCCAGGTGACAACTTAACAATTAAAGTAGATTTACACCAACCAATCGCATTAAACGTAGGTTTACGTTTTGCAATCCGTGAAGGCGGCAGAACAGTAGGTGCAGGTCAGGTTACAGAATTAATAGATTAATCATATACACCTGATACAAGTTAAATTATAGGTGCTTCTTTTAAGAGGGGCACCTTAAATTTACGGGTGTAGCTCAGTTGGTAGAGCACTGGTCTCCAAAACCAGGTGTCGGGAGTTCGAGTCTCTCCACCCGTGCAAATTAAAAAAAAGTGGTGCGAGAAGTTTATCCTGAGCGAAGTCGAAGGAAGTCTCTCCACCCGTGCAAATTAAAAAAAGTGGTGCGAGAAGTTTATCCTGGGCGTAGTCGAAGGAAGTCTCTCCACCCGTGCAAAATTTAAAAAAATGAATTTAATCAATTACTTAAAAGACTCATTTGAAGAGTTGCGCAATAAAGTGTCTTGGATTTCTTGGGAAGAAGCCCAAAAATCGACAGTAGTTGTTGCGGTATTTACCATCATTTTCGCTTTAGCGGTATTTGCTGTAGATAAAGTTTTTCAAACTGCATTAACGGAATATTTTAAACTGTTTTAATTATTAAAATTTAGTATGACAGATTCTGTTAAAAAATGGTATGTTGTTAGAGCAATCGGCGGACAAGAGAATAAGGTGAAAACTTATATTGAAAACGAGATTGCCCGTTTAGGCATGACTGACTATGTTGATAGAGTTCTTGTTCCTTCCGAAAAAGTGATTCAAGTGCGTAATGGAAAAAAAATACACAAAGAACGTGTATACTTTCCTGGTTATGTAATGATTGAAGCAAACTTAAGTGGTGAACTTCCACATATCATTAAATCAATAACTGGCGTTATCGGATTTTTAGGCGAAGTCAAAGGCGGAGATCCCGTTCCTATGAGGAAATCTGAAATAAACCGAATGCTAGGAAAGGTTGATGAATTATCAGTTCAAAATGATAATGTCGCAATTCCGTTTACAGTTGGAGAAACCGTAAAAGTAATTGACGGACCATTTAATGGTTTCGACGGCACTATTGAAAAAATAAATGAAGAAAAACGTAAACTTGAAGTAATGGTTAAGATTTTTGGCAGAAAAACGCCACTAGAATTAAGTTATATGCAAGTTGAAAAAATTTCATAATTGTTACAGAAATAATGGAAATATGATGCATTAGCTTCCAATTTATGCATTATATATAATTTAAGATTTAAAGATGGCAAAAGAAATTAGTAAAGTAGTAAAATTACAGGTTAAAGGAGGTGCTGCAAATCCATCACCACCAGTTGGACCTGCTTTGGGTGCTGCCGGAGTTAATATTATGGAGTTTTGTAAACAATTTAATGCAAGAACTCAAGACAAACAAGGAAAAATCTTACCAGTAGCAATTACTGTTTATAAAGATAAATCTTTCGAGTTTGTTGTGAAAACTCCACCAGCGGCAATGCAAATTATGGAAGCTGCTAAAGCAAAAAAAGGTTCTTCTGAGCCAAACCGCAACAAGGTAGCAACAGTGACCTGGGATCAATTAAGAGTGATTGCTGAAGACAAAATGCAAGATTTAAATGCATTTACAGTAGAATCAGCTATGCTTATGATGGCTGGTACAGCGCGCTCAATGGGTGTTAATGTAAGTGGAGAAGCTCCTATAAAAAAATAAAACAGTTATTAAAATGGCAAAATTAACTAAAAAGCAAAAAGAAGCCCATGCTAAGATTGATAAAAATCTTGCATATTCTTTAAAAGACGCTTCCGCTTTAGTAAAAGAAATTACAAGTGTAAATTTCGATGCATCTATTGATATAGCTGTTAGATTGGGTGTTGATCCTCGTAAAGCTAACCAAATGGTTAGAGGCGTGGTTACATTACCGCACGGAACCGGAAAAGATGTAAAAGTATTGGCATTGGTGACTCCAGATAAAGAAGCAGAAGCCTTAGAAGCTGGCGCTGATTATGTTGGGTTGGATGACTATTTACAAAAAATTAAAGATGGTTGGACTGATGTAGATGTTATTATCACAATGCCAAGTGTTATGGGAAAATTAGGTCCTTTAGGTCGTATTTTAGGACCAAGAGGTTTAATGCCAAACCCTAAAACTGGTACAGTGACTATGGATGTTGCAAAAGCAGTAAAAGAAGTTAAAGCTGGTAAAATTGATTTTAAAGTCGACAAAACTGGTATTGTACACGCAGGTATTGGAAAAGCGTCATTTGATGCAGATCAAATTACCGATAATGCACACGAAATTATCAATACTTTGGTAAAATTGAAGCCTACAACGGCTAAAGGAACTTACATCAAAAGTATTTATCTTTCAAGTACAATGAGCCCTGGAGTGAACATTGACACAAAATCAGTTTAATTAAAGTTAAAACTTAGTAATTATGACGAGAGAAGAAAAATCACAAGTAATAGAAGCTTTAACAACCAAGTTAACTGAAGGTAAAATTATCTATTTTGCAGATATATCAGGGTTAAATGCTTTACAAACATCTAATTTACGAAGAGCTTGTTTTAAAGCAAACATAAAACTGGCTGTTGTTAAAAACACATTGCTTAGCAAAGCAATGGACAAATCTGATAAAGATTTCGGGGATTTACAATCGGTATTAAAAGGGAACACTTCTTTAATGATATCTGAAAGCAGTAATGCTCCAGCGAAATTAATTAAAGATTTCAGAAAAAAATCTCTTATTCCTTTATTGAAAGGAGCGTATGTTGAAGAAGCAATCTATATTGGTGACAACCAATTGGAATCTTTGGTGAACATAAAATCTAAAGAACAAGTTATTGGAGATATCATTACCTTATTACAATCGCCTGCTAAAAATGTTATTTCAGCATTGCAATCGGGAGGTAATAAATTATCTGGTATTCTTACAACATTATCAGAGAAATAAATACGTGCACTAATAAATAAATAATAAAATTTAAACAAAGAGAAATGGCAGATTTAAAAGATTTCGCAGAGAAACTTGTTAGCTTAACAGTTAA
>JAENXD010000210.1 GCA_016649745.1 Flavobacteriaceae bacterium
AGCCAGGTGCGTTCACGTGCTTTACCTTGGAAATTGTCTTTTGCTTTTAAAGCCGAAAAAAAAGTATCCTGCACCAAATCCTTGGCCAAATCCCTGTCGTTAACACGACTAATGGTGTAATTAAAAAGGTAATCAGCGTGTAAACTGACCCATTTTTCAGGATTAAGAAGATGTTTATCGGTTTCAGACATTTAAACTTGATTAGCTCGGTGGCTAAGGTAAATAATTTAACAGAATTATGCTATTTTAATAAGGTTACCCTTCCATTGGTACTATTTGGTAATTATTTTAAAATATTTTTTAAATGAAAAAATGTAATAAAAGGGAAATCATTAACAGTTCCGCACCCTAATTCTGTCAAAATCTGGCTATATTTGCCAAAGCAACTATACTTCCTAATTCAGAATTTTTGATTCCTATGTTATTTTTAGTTCTCAATTTTTCTCAGTAAATTTTATTTATCATTGTACGAATTTGGAAAGTATAAAAAATAATACATATGGAACCAACTCTAAATAAAGAATTATTAACCGAACTCGTAACTTTTCGTAAAATGTTGCATGCAAATCCTGAAGTATCAGGAAAAGAGTACAATACCGCGAAAAGCGTTGCCAAATTTTTAAAAATCTGCAAGCCTTCTAAAGTCATTGAAAATATTGGAGGAACCGGTATTGTGGCTATTTTTGATAGTGAGAAACCCGGAAAATCGGTTATGTTTAGGGCTGAATTAGATGCTTTGCCCATTCAAGAAATAAACAACTTTAAGCATTCTTCAACAATTCCCGGTGTTTCACATAAATGTGGGCATGATGGACACGCTACTGTTTTACTGGGATTGGCCAGGTTACTGACTGAACAGAAGCCCAAAAGCGGAAAAATATTTTTGTTGCTTCAGCCTGCGGAAGAAGATGGTGAGGGTGCAAAAGCGATTTTTTTAGACCCGAAATTTAAAACGCTGAAGCCCGATTATATTTTTGCTTTTCACAACCTTCCCGGATATCCTTTAAACCAAGTTGTTATAAAAAACAATTCATTCACCGCTGGTGTAAAAAGCATTATTATTCAAATTAATGGAAAAACGGCTCATGCAGCAGAACCCGAAAATGGCTTAAATCCGGCACTCGCCATTGCTGAAATTTTGCAGGAATCGGCAAAACTTTCCAATAACGATCCGAATAGAGATGATTTTACCTTAATAACGCCAATTCATATTGAAATGGGTGAAATTGCTTACGGAATTTCTGCAGGCTACGGTGAAGTTAGGCTAACTATCCGTACTTGGGATGAAGACAATATGGAAAAATTAACGACTGAATTAATCAGTTGCATTAAAAAAGCGACTATAAACCACAATATGCCAATAACATATTCGTGGACTCATGAATTTTATGCAAACCAAAATGATGACACCGCTGTTTCCTTAATTAAGGAAGCCGCATCAAATTTGTCTTTTGACATTTTCCAAAGAAAATTTCCTTTTAAATGGGGAGAAGATTTTGGCTTGTTCACACAAAATTTTAAAGGAGCTATGTTTGGTATTGGCTCAGGTGAAAAAAGTCCGGCCCTTCACAATCCGGATTACGATTTTCCTGATGAAATTTTACCTGTTGGTATTCAACTGTTTTATCAAATCAGTTTACAAATTTTATCATGAAAATATACCACACCTCCTATCTGGAAATCAGCAAATCCGCGCTAGAGCACAACCTTCAATTTTTAAAAAACTTTATTGGTGATGACGTAAAAATATCTTCTGTAGTTAAGGGGAATGCTTATGGTCATGGCTTGGAAGTATTTGTTCCTCTAGCTGAAAATTGCGGAATCAATCATTTTTCAGTATTTAGTGCAGATGAGGCTTTGCGTGTTCATAACTCAATTAATGAAAACAGTACGGTGATGATTATGGGTTTAATAAATAATGAGAAACTGGAATGGGCTATTGAAAACAATATTGAGTTTTATGTATTTGAGCCCGACCGATTAGAAAAAGCACTTGAAGCAGCTAAAAGAATTGGAAAAATTGCGAAAATTCACATAGAAGTGGAAACAGGAATGAACAGAACCGGGTTTGCTATGGATCAACTGCCGGCGGTGTTTCAATTATTGAAAAATAATAGTTCTCATTTATGTTTTAAAGGACTTTGCACTCATTTTGCAGGTGCAGAGAGTATTGCCAATTACTATCGAATTAAAAAGCAGCAACACGTTTTTAGGAAAGTTATAAAAAAAGTGGATGCTGCTGGTTTAAATCCCGAGCAAAAACATACTGCGTGTTCAGCTGCGGCATTGCGTTACCCAAAATTTCAAATGGATTTGGTTAGATTGGGTATTATTCAATATGGATTTTTCCCCAATAAAGAAATTTTAATTGAATATTTAACCAAAAAGAAAGAAAATCAAAATCCATTACAACGCCTTATTTCTTGGAAAAGTCGAGTTATGGATGTTAAAAAAGTTAAAACAGGCGAATTTGTCGGTTACGGAACCTCTTATCTCGCTAATTCCGATTTAAAAATAGCCATAATTCCTGTAGGTTATGCACACGGTTTCAACAGAAATTTAAGCAATCAGGGTATTGTATTGATTAACGGACAGCGGGTGAGTGTTGTAGGAACGGTAAATATGAATATGATTACTGTCGATGTTTCCAACCAAGTTAACTCGGTTAAAAAAGGTGATGAAGTGGTATTGATAGGAAAACAGGGCGATTTGGAAATCAGTGTTTCATCGTTCAGTGAATTCAGCGAACAGGTAAACTATGAATTACTTACGAGATTACCAGAAAATTTACCCCGATTGGTAGTTGACTGATAAAAGGCGTTTCATCACTAAAAAGGTCCATAAACCAGTGTTTTATGGGCTTTCTCATTTTGAGGAACAACTTCTTGAGGTTTTAACGTTCCTTATCAAACACATTATTTTCTCGGTCAATATCTGCCATCAATTGAGAAGGGTCAATTTCAACAGCTTTCACCTCTTTTGAAGTGGAAAAGGTATATGTTGGGTGCGCCCAAGACCAATTTTTAATAATCGTTGCATTGGTAGGTTTTTCACCAAGCATCATTTGTAAAGGAATGTAAAAAATTTCTGAAGTTTCGTCAACATAAGTTACTAAAACCTCTATTGGCATGGGCATTTGCCCAACTCTAGCCAATGTAATGTTATTTCCCTCAACTTTTGCAACAGCATAATCAATGGTATGGATAGTTTCAATCCATTCGTTTAAATACCAACCCAATTGAATTCCTGAAACTTTTTCGGCAGTTCGTTTGATATCGTTTGGTGTTGGGTGTTGAAATTTAAAGTCTTCAAAATATTTTTTAATCGTTTTTTTCACATTTTCTTCTCCAATAATATAATTCAACTGCGACAGGAACATACTACCTTTGGTGTAACTTCCAATACTGAAGGCTGTATTTGTATTAAAACGGTCGGCATGCGTAGTTAAGGGCTCTTCAATGCCATTTTTAACTGCATAAAAATAGCCTCTGTAATCTTTTGGTGATGGTTTTCCATTGCCGCCTTCCAAAATTAAGTCAGAAGCCAAGGTTGAAATATAAGTAGTAAAACCTTCATCCATCCATGAATGTTCGCTTTCATTGGTAGCTAAAATATGTTGAAACCACGTGTGTGCCAATTCGTGAAAAACAGTACCCACAATATCATTTAAAGTTTCACCTCCGGCAACCAACGTACACATGGCATATTCCATACCTCCATCACCACCTTGAATTACTGAATATTGTTTCCAGGGATATTGACCGATGTTTTTGTTATAATAATCCAAAGCTTTTTCTGTTAAAGGTTGAACTTCTTTCCATGCTTTTGCATATTTTTCATCATTTTTATAGAAAAAATGAAGTTCCGTTCCGCTAGAAGTTTTTAAAATATCATGAACATAATTTGGATCCGCTGCCCATGTGAAATCTATCACATTTGACGCGATAAAATGCCATATCAAATTTTTTCCCTTCGGAAGGTTTAACGGTTTAGATGTATCTTCATAACCATGACCAACTTCCTGCGGATTTTGCAAATAGCCTGTTCCTCCAATCGTATATTTTTTATCAATATGAAGGGTAACGTCAAATTTAGCCCAAACACCGTGAAATTCTCTTGCAATATAAGCATCTGCATGCCAACCTTCAAAATCGTATTCTGCCATTTTCGGATACCACTGCGCCATAGAAAGCGCTACGCCATCTTCGCTGTTTCGGCCTGCTCTTCTAATGTGTACAGGAACCTGTCCTTCAAAAACCATATCGAATTTTACAGTTTCACCTGGTTGAATCGGTTCGTTTAAAATTACTTTTAAAATTGTTCCTTCTGTAATCAATTGTACATCCTTTCCATTTTGCTTTAGCGATAGCACTTTTAAATAACCTGTTTCATTGGGTTTCAATTTTGAAATTCTACTTTCATAAATTGGATTTTCTTTAGTCCCAATATTATTTACCATTCTACCGTCCGGGTCAACAACAGCCTGCAATCTGGCATCCATTTCACTGTTAGGCTGAAAAGCATTGAAAAATAAATGATAAAAAACCATATTTAAAACATCCGGAGAATTGTTTGTGTATGCTAATTCCTGTGTTCCTTTATATTGATAATTTTCTGCCTCTACCTCCACATCCATTTTGTAATCTGCGTGCTGTTGCCAATAACAAGAGGCTTTGGATTGCGCAAAACCGGTAACCGAAATAATTGATATAAAAAATACAAGAAGTCTTTTCATGAGAGGTTCATTTATGGGCTGCAATATATACATATCTTTATAAAACAAAAAACACCCGGTTAGACCGAGGTCACTGAAAAAGTCATTTTAAGACTTAAATTTTAATAAAAAGGAGTATAAACGCAAGTTTATCTACTCCTTTTTTTGTATCTTTAAACAGCTTTAAAAGGTTAATATATATGCTGTTACAACAAAAAATAATTC
>JAENXD010000029.1 GCA_016649745.1 Flavobacteriaceae bacterium
ATATGCTTTAACAAACGTAATGGAAATACGGACAGAGATGAATATTTTGACCAAGAGCTCTACAATCAGAGATATTCCATAGAACGCACCAATGCTTGGATGGATAGCTTTCGCTCATTGCTCAACAGGTTCGACACCACGGTTGCCAGTTGGCTGGGGTTCAACTATCTGTCATTCATTGTTATAGCCCTCAAAAAATTTAAAAAGAAAAAATTAGAAAAAGTTTAAATCACCTCGAATTAAAAAAACAAAAAACGGTATATAGAAGAAGCCTTTCACAATAAATTAGGAAGTTCATGCTTTGAGATGCTTCCATGTAAATATAGTAAATTTGATTTTACAGAGAAGCAATTTTAAATCTACTTTTAGTATCTCTATAAAATGTATTGTCTTTTATTCAGCTAAGAAAAGATAAAAATTTAATCATATCAGAAATTGGATGCTTCTGAATGAATTTACAATTTACTATATTTATAAAAAAATTAATGAATGTTAAGAATATGCTTTCTTTTTTTACTCATTTTTACGAATTGTAATCATAAAACCGCGACTAAAATGCCAGAACATAAATTCACCAATAGCCTTATTAAAGAAACAAGTCCGTATTTGTTGCAGCATGCACACAATCCTGTAGATTGGCACGCTTGGAATAAAGAAACCTTGGCGCTTGCCAAAAAAGAAAACAAGCTGCTGTTAATTTCCATTGGGTATTCTTCCTGCCATTGGTGTCATGTGATGGAGCACGAAAGTTTTGAAAATGAAGATGTTGCAGCGGTTATGAATAAATATTTTATCAGCATTAAAGTTGATAGGGAAGAGCGTCCCGATATAGATCAGGTATACATGAATGCCATACAATTAATTACCGGCAGAGGTGGCTGGCCATTAAACTGCGTCGCCTTGCCAGATGGAAGACCCATTTGGGGCGGGACTTATTTTCCCAAAGACAATTGGGTCAATGCATTGGAGCAATTGGCTAAATTATATGAAGAAACACCGGAAAAAGCCACAGAATATGCCGAAAAATTAACGGAAGGCGTAAAAAATTCGGATTTGGTGACGTTTAATGCCAAAAAAGAAGCTTTTACAACGGTTGATATAGACAAGTCTGTGAAGGAATGGAAACAATATATGGATCTTGATTTGGGCGGAAGAAGAGGTGCGCCTAAGTTTCCGATGCCAAACAATTACCAATTTTTGTTGAATTATGCTGTCCGTTCCGGAAATGATGAAATTTTAAATTACGTGAATACTTCCCTAACAAAAATGGCTTATGGTGGAATTTACGATCAAATTGGAGGTGGATTTTCGCGGTATTCGGTTGATGCAAAATGGCACGTGCCGCATTTTGAGAAAATGTTGTATGATAATGGACAATTGGTGAGTTTGTATGCTGAAGCTTATCAGGCCACCAAAAATGAATTGTATAAAAAAACAGTGTACCACACGCTTGAATTTATTGAAAGGGAACTTACCACCAAAGAAGGTGCTTTTTACTCTTCATTGGATGCCGACAGTTTCAATGCAGAAGGCAAATTGGAAGAAGGCGCTTTTTATGTTTGGACCCAAAATGATTTAAAAACCATTTTAGGAAAGGATTATGACTTGTTTGCGGACTATTACAATGTAAATTCCTACGGACTTTGGGAACATGAGAATTATGTGTTGATTAGAAAAAACAGCGATGCCGAAATTGCAAAAAAACATGCGATTTCAATAGCTGAACTCGAAAACAAAGTCGTTTCCTGGCAAAAATCATTGCTGAAGGAGCGCGCAAAAAAAGAACGGCCTAGACTCGATGACAAATCGTTAACTTCTTGGAATGCCTTGATGCTAAAAGGATACGTTGACGCCTACACTGTTTTTAATGAACCTCGTTTTTTAGAGGCCGCCATAAAAAACGCGACATTTATTTATACCAAACAATTACAAGAAGAGGGGAATTTAAACCACAGTTATAAAAACGGAAAAAGCATAATAAATGCTTATTTGGAAGATTATGCCACGGTAATTGATGCCTATATTTCTTTGTATGAAGCTACTTTTAATGAAACTTGGCTAAATATGGCCAAACAATTAACAGATTATACTTTTGATCATTTTTTTGATGTTGAAAGTTCTATGTTTTACTTCACTTCAAATCAGGATGCCAATTTAATTGCACGTAAAATGGAAATTGAAGACAATGTAATGCCAGCTTCAAACTCAATTATGGCGAATAATTTATTTAAACTGAGCCATTATTATTCCAATAGTTATTACCTTAAAGTTAGTGAGCAAATGTTGCTGAATGTAAAAGATAAAACCCAGCAATATGGCTCTGGATATTCCAATTGGTTACAATTGCTTTCAAATTTTGTTGGAGATTATTATGAAATTGCTATTTCTGGCAAAGATGCCTTGAACCAACTTAAAGAAATTAATCAGCACTATATCCCTAACAAATTAATTGCGGGAAGCACCAAAAAAAGTTTAATTCCGCTTATGGAAGATCGTTTTAACGAAAATGGGACGCTTATTTATATTTGTGTTGACGGTGCTTGTCAACTGCCGGAAAACAACACTAAAAAGGCATTGTCACAATTAAAAATAAAATTCTAAAATAAAAGCAATTCAAATTTTCTTTGTTACTCTGGTGGCTTTTGAACATATTTATTTTATGATATTGGAAATGTATTATTGGGACAAACCGAAAGGATTAAAAATATTTGGTATGAAGTTATAAGAAGCGAAAATCAGTAAAACACTTGCTAAAAATCAGGGTTTGTATAATACCAATTAAACATTCAAATGGTATAATAGTTTTTTGGCAGCCGGACTTATTTGGACCATTGTCAATAAAACTAATTTTGAGCATTTGGCCATTTTCTTTTTAAGTTGTGTTGTGACTGTAGGTATTTTCGGGGCTTATTCAAAAAAAGTAAGCTTTTTTATATGCAGGCGGTACTGGCAATTATTGGATTCTTGCTAATTTTACTGGGAAATTAATTTATTTTTTTGAGATTCCTCCTATAAATTCTTTTAAATAAAAGGGTTCAAAATAAGCGACATCTTCAAAATCATTTTTTTTGAATTTTTCGTAAGAAATGGCCGACATTTCTTTTGCAGAAGGAAATTTTCCGGCGATAAAAATTGCATTTTCGTGGGTGATTATTTCCTTGCATTTTTCAGCGCCATCGCCCAAAAAATAAACTTTTTGGTCATTTAAATAATCAGAAAAGGAATCGGAAGTAATAATTTCAGCAGAAACTTCTCTAATCATTTCAGTCTTATTACTAAAAACCTGACTGTAAACTTCCATTCTTCTTGCATCCAAAAGCGGAATTTTATAGCCTTTATCAATGGAAATGGAAAGTGCTAAAGATTGCAAGGTGTTTACAGAAATTAAAGGAATATCTAGTGCGAAACAAAGTCCTTTTGCCGCTGAAACTCCTATGCGTAAACCTGTATAAGAACCGGGACCTTTACTTACCGCGATGGCATTTAAATTGGATAATTCAATTTTAGCTTCCAAAACAACTTGTTTAATGAGTTCATGCAATTTTTCGGCATGCGAATAATTACCATCATTTAATTCCTTTAATGCAATGGTTTCGTCACTTTTGGAAATGCTTACAGAGCAATTTTTTGTTGCAGTTTCTATGTTTAATATTAGTGCCAATTTCTTGATTTTAAAAGGCAAAGATACTTCATACCAATTAAACATTTAAAAATTCAATTGGTATCATTTCATTTTTATAAAAAAATATCCAACATTTTGCGTTGGATGGGAAGATTGGCGTAGTATTTTATGATATGACCACGCTTTATTTTGAGGCAAGCGACGAAGATGACCTTCGCAGGACTGATAATCAAATATTTAAACTAATATTTTAATATTTAATTTGTTGTTTGTCAATGAATTATATTTTTTGTCATGTGCTAAAGCTGTTGGCATATTATCTTTAATTTTTTATAAATAAGAATGGTCTTCAAAAATTCTGACAATAAAAATATTCAACTTTTAAACAATGGTTTTGCCAATATACATTAAAACATTTCCTTTTTCTATTTTGAAGGATTCATTTAATGATGAAATAATATGAATAAAATCACTATTGTCTTTTAAAAACAAAGGAATTGAATGTGATTCATCATTTATTTCTTTTAGTAGCGCGGTATAATGCTCCAGTGAGTTAATGGTGACTTCATTCACAAACGGAAAATCACGAACCACTTCACTTAAGTTAATATAATCATCTTTATGGGTAAATAAATGTGCCTTAGGTTTTTGATTTCCCTCAGTAATTTCATCTGTAGTAGCAATTCTAAAAGAACCGTTTTCTCCAAAAATAGTTGAAAATTTATCTATAGCATATTCATTTAAGTATGAACTTCCTGTTACAGCGAGTAAAAATCCAATATCATTTAATTCAACATCTTCCAACAATTCATCAGAATAAACATTGCCTTTCATCGCTTCTAAGCCAAGCAATTTTGCCCTTTTAATATTTTCTGCATTGTTGTCAATTAAAACTACTCTTCTGCCGTTTTTCATTAAATAATCAGCTATTAAACGAGCAAAGTTTGAAGCACCAATCATAATAATTCCATCAGAAGACTTTAAAAATACGCCAACTATTTTGGCGAATAAACGAGCTGTGGTGGCATTTAACAATACCGTGCCCAAAACTATCATAAATACCAATGGGGTAATATATTCTGCCCCTGGTTCTCCTTGCATTGTTAGTTTTAATCCAAATAATGATGCAATACCGGCCGCCACTATTCCTCTTGGACCAACCCAACTTATAAATAATTTTTCATTAAAATTTAAACCGGAATGCGTTGTGCTTAAAAAAACTCCTAAGGGCCTTAACACAAAAACTACGATTCCAAATAACAGTATCGTTTCCCATTTATACAGCAACATCATGTCCTCAATATTAATGTTGGCCGCCAGTAAAATAAACAATATGGAAATTAATAATATGCTTAGTGATTCTTTGAAATCAAGTATTTCTTTTAATCTTTCTAACTTCATGTTTCCAAGCACCATTCCCATAATAACAACGGCTAACAATCCAGATTCATGAGCAAATAAATCGGACATCACAAATACTGCAAGAACCAAAGCCAATGAAACAACATTTAGCAAATAATGCGGTATTACCTTTTTTTTAATGGCGTAATATAAGCCGTAAGCCGAAGTAAATCCGGTAGTGAATCCAACAATTATTAATTTTACAAATTCAATTAAAGCCTCAATTGTATAGTTATAGCCTTCACCAACTCTAATAAATTCAAAAATCAGTACCGCAACCAATGCGCCAATGGGGTCAATTAAAATTCCTTCCCATTTCAATACTGCAGAAACATCCTTTTTTAGCGGAATATTTCGCAATATTGGTCCAATAACCGTTGGGCCGGTAACTATGATTAAAGCAGAAAACAGAAAAGAAATTGGCCAACTCAAATTAAAAATAAAATGTGCGGCAATGCCTCCGCCAAAAAAAGTAACTGTTGAACCCAGCGTAATTAATTTAAGAATAGCTGGGCCAACATTTAAAATTTCTTCCTTTTTTAATGTTAATCCACCTTCAAAAAGTATAATGCTAATTGCCAAAGACACAAAGCTAAACAGGCGTTCGCCGGGAAATAAACCTTCTGTTCCGTTCCAAACAGGCTCCAACCATTTTGTGCCATCATCAGAAATTAAGGTAGAAATTGGCCCCACAAACAATCCGATTAGAATTAACGGCAAGATTGCCGGTGTTTTCGATCTCCATGCGACCCATTGCGCTATAATTCCCAAAATTATAATTCCGGCTAATTCTAACATATCTTGTTTTAAAATTAAGGTCGAATATAGTTAAAATTTACCAATCCTTAAATGATTTTTTAGCAAGCATAGCGTTATAATATTTTAGTTGGCCCGTAACCTCTTCCCCCAGCCAACTCGGTTTTGTGAATTCAGTATTTTCAGAAGGAAGTTCAATTTCGGCAATGATCAATCCAATATTTTCTCCTATAAATACATCTACTTCAAAATACAAATTGTTATTGGCAGGAACAATATACCTTATTTTTTCAATGATTGTTGGTTCACAAAGCAACAATAAATTTTTGGCTTCATTTACTCTAATTTCCTTTTCCCACTCAAAACGGGTAGTTCCTGAAGTATTGCTTATCCCCTTTATGGTTAAAAAGCCTTGATTGTCGCGTATTCTAATACGTACCGTTCTTTCCGGCACTGTAGATAGATAACCTTGTGCTATTTTGTGGTTTTTTATGGCTTGATTTTTAAAATCACCTTTCACTAAAAATTTTCGTTCTATTTCCTTGGTCATTTTATGCTTATTTAAATCTTAATTTCCAATTGAGTCCGATTGAATAAAGCTGGATTCAATGTTCTAACGCAACAATCTTTTTACACGAACAAGCAATTCATTAGGACTAAAAGGTTTACTCATAAAGTCATCTGCTCCTAGATTAAACGCTTTAAGTACCATTTCTTCTTGACCAACTGCAGAGAAAACAATTACAGGAATTTTCATATTTAACTTATTTCTCACATGACTAATTACCTCTAATCCAGTTATAAAAGGCATCATGATGTCGGTTAAAATCATGTCTGGTTTATGTTGTTCTATAAGTTCAAGCGCTTCTTTTCCGTCTTTTGCTATTAAAAGGTCATATCCTTCTTTTTCTAATCTAAACTTCAGTAGCATTGAAAGGGTGGAATTGTCTTCCGCCAAAACTATCTTTTTTTTATTACTCATTTTTTAATAATTTTAATTCAATTAATAACTCTTCTTTAACGTATTTAAAAATTTCTTTGCAGGAGTTAAGAAGTTCGCCTGCACCTTCTAATTGTTTCTCTTCCTTAAATTTACTTGTCAGAGAATGAATAATTGGCTCCATTTCAGAAATTCCGAACATATCAACACTTGGCTTAATTTTATGGGTTGCCCGATATAAAGCCTGCCAGTTTTTCTTTTTAAATTCTTTGTTAACGACGCCTAAAAACTCTTCATAATCCATCAAGAAAGATTCAATTAACAATATTAATATGGAGCTTTCCCCTTGGGTTTCTTCATATAAAAATTTAAGATCTATATGTTTTTTTTCTGTTGTTATTTCAGCATCCCCATTATTGTCTATGGCATATTTTAAAATCCGGTCTTTAGAAGGTTTTCCATACTTTTCCAAAATAGCATAGAGTTCTCTTGGCTTAAAAGGTTTGAAAATATAGTTATTCATCCCTGAATCTTTTGCCCGTTTAATATCGGCATTGGTTGCATAAGCCGTCATCGCAATTATAGGGACTCGAGAAGCTTTTTTAGAAATGTCATTTTTAATAATTTTAGTGGCCTCATAACCATCCATCACAGGCATTTGAATGTCCATCAAAATAAGGTCATACATTTTTTGTTGTGCTTTTTTAACGCCTTCAATCCCATTATTTGCAATATCAACTTTACATTTCCACCTTTCTAACCTTGTTTTTGCCAACAATTGGTTTGTTTTATTGTCTTCTACCAATAAAATAGAAAGGTCTAAAGGTTCATCCATAGAGAATTCTTGTTCAACTTCTTTTAAATTGCCATTGACCAAATCCTTTTTTAAAGGCAAAGTTATTTTAAAAACACTTCCTTCACCGAACTTGCTTTCAACTTTTATTACTCCATTTAACAAACCAATCAATTTTTTAACAATGGTAAGTCCTAAACCCGTACCTCCATAAATTCTTGAAGTATCACTCTTTGCCTGTGAAAATGCGCCAAAAACTGTATTTATTTTATTGGAAACGATGCCAATACCCGTATCCCTAACTTCAAAATAAATTTCTGAAGAATCTTGAGTTTCGCTCAATTGCTTCAAGGTAACCTGCACAGATCCTTTATTTGTAAATTTAATGGCATTACCAATTAAGTTCAGCAAAATCTGTTCTAATCTTGTAGGGTCCCCAATAACTTGAATTGGAATATTTGGCTCAATTTTCAGATCTAAAGATATACCTTTCTCATCGGCTCTTAATTTCATTAATTTTAAAATGTTATTGAAAGACTTGTTCAAGTTAAATGGAATCTCTTCAATTTTTAGTTTATCAGATTCCAACTTTGAAAGATCAAGCACATTGTTTATAAGGGAAAGTAAAATTTCGCCAGAATTGCGCATGGTTTCCAAATGTGATTTTTGCTCGATGGTGAGTTGAGTTTCCAACAATAAGTCCGTAAATCCAATAATAGCATTTAGCGGTGTTCTAATTTCGTGGCTCATATTCGCCAAAAATTCATTTTTAACTTTTAGGGATTGCTCCGCCGATTCCTTTGCTTTTTTTAATTCAATTTCTATGGCAATTCTTTGGGTAATATCGGTTCCAATTGATATATAAGTTCCGTTGGATCCTTTTGAAATTTGCCATTCGATCCATTTATAATCGCCATTGGCCGTCTTAATTTTTCTTTTGGAAATATCGATAAAATCCTTCTTGTTAAAAAAAACGTAGTTATAGATGGCTTCTTTTACCTGAAGGGCTTCTTGCTGGTTTTCATAGGTTACTTTCCACCATTTATTGCCCATGATGTCTTTTACCGGATATCCCAACATTTTTTCAACGGAAGGAGATGCAAAAATGATGTTTCCTTGTCTGTTACTTACCATCAACATCGTAGATTCCACACTATTTAAAATAGTGTCGGATTGTATTTTTATTTCTTCGGTTTTTTTCCATTCCGTAATATCAACACCTACTGAAACAAAGATATTATCGACTCCAATTGAGTCACGCCACTCAATCCATTTTAAACTACCGTCTTTACAGAGCAGCTTTCTGTCATATGGCTTAGAATTTATCTTTGTTTTTCCGGAAACTATTTCACAAATTCTTTTTTTAGATAACTGTCTTTCTTCTTTTGAAAAAAAAGTCAAATTCCACCATTGTTCTCCCAACAGATTATCGGCATTATAGCCAATAATATTCTCAGTTGCCGGAGAAACATAAGTAACCTGTCCATTTTCATCAATAGAAATAATTATTAAATTAACCTTATTTAATAATAATTCAGAAAATTTTAGTTTTTCAATTTCAGTACTTTTTTTCAATAGGATATTTTATTTAAAAACGTATTTATTTTTTATTTTCTGTTGGGGGCAAAATTAATCTCAAATACTTGTAAATATAATTAATTAATTGAAAGCATTCTATATTTTGTAATTTTGATTTTTATCCATGTCATAGCGCTCATTGTATTGTTAAGATTTCTATCCTATCTTTTTAAAATAGTAATCATACCTTATACCATTTGAATGTTTAATTGGTATTATAACCGCTAATTAGATTTTTGGAAAGTATTTTTACTTCAATATTTTGCAATAAATCTTTAGGTTTTGTAAATTAGAACAAACTATGATGAGTATCAATAACAAATGGACAATTTTGGAAATTTAACTGCTTATCCGCCAAACATAAGTACCGCCAAAATAACAGAAGCGACTCCAATAGTGATTCCGACTAGACCGAAGGCCGTTTTGTTTTTTCTTTCTACCTTCCCAACTTCCTCTTTTAGAAGCATTGTTTTTATTTTTTCGCCATTTACCATTTTAACGCCATAATAAGTATCCCCACTAAATTCAATATTCTCATAAATATATTCATCCCCATTCACCATAGTCACTTTCATATACCCTTTTTCTCCAGTTTTGGCAGCCTGTTCTAAACTAATGGGGCTTTTATAGGCTTTACAACTTTGAATCAGTATTAACACTAACAATAACCCCAAAATTTTAAGAAAACTTATATTGAATGACCTTTTAATAATTCTCATTTTTGAAGAAATTTAAAGTTCAGTAAATTTCTCACAATTTACATTTAATTTCACAAAAAACAAACTGTCCATCTGTAGTGGTAATGTTACAGTATATAAGGGTTCAGTCTATTCTTTAGTTCCTATTGGTTCATATGATTTTATGATTGATATAGAGAAGTTTTTAAATGAAAATGGATTGAAAAAAAGAAACGTTCATAAATTAAGTCAATCAAAAACAAGGCATATTATATAGCCAACACAGTTAACAATGTGTTTAAAAATATATATAATAGGAAAGTCAAATTTGAAGAGAAAGAAATATACAAAGCTTTTGAATTGAATGGTTTTACTTTGATGGAATCTACTAAAAAAGATTTTACGTGGGAAAAATTTCATAATAATGATATTTTAATTCTTTGTGATTTATTATATAGAAGCACAAAAAAATCACGATTTAAAATCGGTTGTAAAAAGAAGTTTTCCAATACTTGGAAAGATGAAACAAAGGAAAGGATGGAGCTTTTAAGATTAGATTTAGATAATTTTTGGAAAGAAAATAAGGGGCTTTTGGGTTATTCATAAATATTTATTATTTTTTTATTTTTTTCATCCAATCTTTTATAAAGTGGTATTGTTTGGCGATTTAGGTCAATCATTTTAACGTTAATTACAGGGCTTTTGAAATCTCTATCAATAAACTCTTTTGAAACGGCATTAAGCCTTATAAACATGGAGTTTGTAAGGCTTTTTTATTTGTTGGGGATTAATTGATTACTTTTTGGCTTTTTATTTGACAACATCAAAATAGCGCATTGCAATTTATCATCATAAGAAACTATGATGCTATAATCAATCAAAAATAAAAATATAAAAAAAATCGTTTTTTAGTGGTAGGGTTTTTGCCAGATGGTTTGTTATATAATATGTATGATAGCTATTCGTGTGTAAATGGAATAAAAACCAATTAAAAAAAGAAAAAGTTCTTTAAAAATATAAATATGTGAATTATACAATTTTTATCCAAAATTGTGTAACACATTTGTGTTTTATACTTTGCAACTTTGTATATAAATATTAAAATAAAGATTACAATTAATTTAAAATTAAATAAGATGAAATTAAAAAAAATTTATTTTATAGCAATAGCAGCATTGGTTGTAATGCTGGGATTTCAAAGTTGTTCCAATGCTGATGAGAGCAACAATACGGCGAGAGTTCAATTAAAGTTAGTTGATGCTCCTGGAGATTATTTAGAGGTGAATGTTGAAATTGTAGATATTCAATATAACAATAGTGACAATGAAAATGGGTGGGCGAGTTTTGGAAAACCAGAAGATTATCCTATTAATGTTGATTTAACAACACTTATTGTAGGGAATAATCTTTTATTGGCAGATCAAATTATTCCTTCAGGAACATTAAAACAAATAAGACTGGTTTTGGGAGATGGCAATACGCTTAAAATTGAAGGACAAGAAGCTATGATGCCTCTTAGTACACCAAGCGCTATGCAATCTGGTTTAAAATTAAATATGAACACCACCTTGGAGCCTGGTTTTTCTTATACATTTATACTTGATTGGGATGTTCAAAAGTCAGTTGTTATGGCAGGAACTTCAGGGATGTATAATTTGAAACCGGTAATTAGGGTCAATGCTGAGGTGAATTCAGGATCCATTGCGGGTAATTTAACTGGTGAAGTTTTAGTTGATGGACTAAGTGTTTTAAACGCTTTAGAGAATGTAACCGTTGAGGTTTATGGCAATACCGATGTTTATGTAGCCGAAAGCAGCACAAATGCAGAAGGTGATTTTTTAATTCAGGGACTGGCTTCAGGAGATTACAAATTGAAAATAGTGAATATAGAAGGTTATGATGATTATGAATCAGCGTCAATTACAGTAACTGTAGGAACTGTGAATACTATTGAACCTATTGTGTTAGTAATACCAACTATTTAAAAAAACATATTTGGTGTGTTTTAAAATATTTATAAAGACCTGCTTTAGCAATAAAGCAGGTCTTTATTTGAAAGTGTAATTTTGTGTAAAATAAGGTTTGTTTCTGGCATTTTATGCTTTCAAAATCAATTCCCTGTCATTATAAAAAAACCATTTATATTAAGAAACATGTATCTTGTTTATTAGTTTTTAATTTTTCCTTAGGTATGGAATTATAATATATATTTGCTGCAAGAAGTGGTTTGCAGTGAGTGGTAATGCTAGATCACAAAGCGATTGTTTTAAGCAGGCAGATTTTTGTGATATAATTATGAGCACAATATTAAGGAGCGGATTAAGAAATTGTAGGGAATAAATAGCTCTTTTTAGATTCGCAATAAAGTTTAAGAAGGCTCGTTTTAAAATATAGGTTTTGTTATTAAATTTGATGTATTAAATTAATTTATTAAGTTTGCCGAATATTCAACCCCAAAATGAATAGAAAAAAGATTAAGGTATTTATAGTGTGTTTTAGTTTTATGCTAATTGGTGTTGTGGCATATTCTGGAACCCCACCACCACCTGGTGACCCTGCTTTACCAATAGACGGCGGTGTATCGTTGTTATTGCTTTCTGGTGTAGCTTATGGAATTTTTGAGCTAAAAAGAAAAAAATAATTACTTTTCAAGCAACCTCGCTACATACTTGCCTATTACATCAAATTCCAAATTAACAACTGTTCCCACTTCAAAAGTGTGAAAATTGGTAAATTCATAAGTATAAGGAATAATTGCCACTGAAAAATTATTTTTTTTCGAATTTACCACCGTTAAACTTACACCATTTATGGTAATGGAACCTTTTTCAATGGTAATATTGTTATAGGTGTTATCATATTTAAAACCAAATACCCAACTGCCATTTTCTTCAATAACATTTGTACAAACTGCAGTTTGGTCAACATGCCCTTGAACAATATGTCCGTCCAATCTGGCACCAAGAATCATAGCGCGTTCCAAATTTATCTTGTCGCCAAGAGAAAGATGTTTCAGGTTTGATTTATCAAGGGTTTCTTTAATGGCTGTAATTGTATATTCTTTGCCATTTATATTTACAATGGTTAAACAAACGCCGTTGTGCGCAATACTTTGATCTATTTTTAATTCGGGAGTAAAATTGCTTTCAATTGTAATATGAAGATTTTCTCCTTCATTCTTTAGGTTTTTAACAATCCCTACACTTTCTATTATACCGGTAAACATATTTTTTTCAATTTAATTGACTACTTTTGATGATTCAAAATTAAGAATAATAAACCTGATTAATGGACAAATCTGAAAAAATAGTATTGGGAATTTCTATAGGAGATTTTAATGGTGTTGGAATAGAAATTATTTTGAAAACCTTTTTGGATAAACGGATGTTTGATTTTTGTACGCCGGTTCTTTTTGGTTCAGCCAAATTGATAACAGCCTATAAAAAAAATATGGATATCAATTTGCTTTTTAATGGAATTAGGCAAGTTGACGCTGCCATACCAGGCCGGTTCAATGTGTTGAATTTATGGAAAGACGATATTGAAGTAAATTTGGGAAAACCAACGGCAGAATCTGGAAAATACGCTTTTGAATCTTTGGAAGCAGCCACAAATGCATTGGCCAAAGGAGAAATTGATTTGCTGGTAACGGCTCCTATTAATAAAGAGAACATTCAGTCGGAAGATTTTAAATTTCCTGGTCATACAGAATATTTAGAATCAAAATTGAAAGGCGAAAGTTTAATGATTTTAATATCCGAAAGTTTAAGAATAGGATTAATTACAGGCCATATTCCGGTTTCAAAAGTTGCAACATCAATAAACCCTGAATTAATTAAGAAAAAAGTAGCCATATTATATAAAACATTGGTGCAGGATTTTGCCATTTCAAAACCTAAAATTGCCATATTGGGATTAAATCCGCACTGTGGTGATCACGGCGTTATCGGAAATGAAGATGATGAAATGATCCGTCCAACAATTGCCGAAATACAAAATGAAGGGAAATTAGTTTATGGACCATATGCTGCTGATGGCTTTTTTGGATCGGAAAATTACAAAAATTTTGATGCTATTTTAGCCATGTATCATGACCAGGGGTTGGCGCCATTTAAAGCATTATCCTTTGGTGAAGGTGTTAACTTTACGGCAGGTTTGGATAAAGTAAGAACCTCGCCTGATCACGGTACAGCCTATGATATTGCGGGGAAGGATAAAGCCAATATTAATTCGTTTAAAGAAGCCGTTTTTAGCGGAATTCAAATTTTCAAAACAAGGAGAGAATATAAGAGTTTGACTGAAAACGCTTTAAAAAGTACCCATTCAAAAGAAAATAGATAAATATTCGAAATATATTTTAGATATATTTTATAATTTTATATCTTTGCACGCTCAAATTGAAGTTTGAAATGAAAGATTTAAAGGAGTTTGATATTTCTTTTATTGGTTTAAAAGAGGGAATTCATCAATTTGAATACACAATTGACAAGAAGTTCTTTGATTTTTTTAATTATGATGAGTTTTACGATTCAAACGTAAAAGTGGAATTGTCATTTTTAAAAAACACAACAATTTTTGAATTGGATTTTGCTTTTTCTGGCTGGGTTGAGGTAGCTTGTGATGTAACCACAGAGTTATTTCATCAACTAATAGAAACTGACATTCATTTAGTTGTGAAATTTGGAGACGAATTTAATGATGAAAACGAAGAGCTATTACTCATACCGTTTTCTGAGAATAAAATTAATGTTGCCCAATACATTTATGAAGCAATTGTGTTAGCAGTACCATTAAAAAGAATTCATCCGGGCGTAATTGACGGATCGCTTCACTCAGAAATTTTGGAAAAGTTAAAAGAATTTGAAATAAAAGAAGAAGAGGAACAAGAGGAGAATAAAACCAAAGAAAACGACCCGAGGTGGAATAAATTAAGAAATATACAAATAGAAAAAAACAAGAGCAATGGCACATCCTAAAAGAAAGATATCAAAAACAAGAAGAGACAAAAGAAGAACTCATTACAAAGCAGTAGCTCCGCAAGTGGCTATTGACCCTACAACAGGTGAAGCACATTTATATCACAGAGCTCACTGGCATGAAGGAAAATTGTATTATAGAGGTCAAATAGTAATTGATTCAGCAGAAGTAATTCAAGCTTAATCTTTTTCGTGTAAAAATTTAAAAAACTCTCATTTTGAGGGTTTTTTTTTACTTTTTAGGTTAAAATCAATCAAAATTGATAAAAAGCACCAAAAAATCAAAATAAATTTCATTCCTTTGAAACCCTGTTTTGATTAAAAGAAAGCAAAATATGACGAAAATTACCGCAGTGATAACTGCAGTTGGAAAATATGTTCCTGAGGATATTCTAACAAATGAAATGTTAGAAAAAATGGTGGATACTCACGATGAGTGGATCACTACAAGAACAGGAATTAAAGAACGAAGAATTTTAAAAGGAGAGGGTAAAGGAACTTCCTTTATGGCAATTAGAGCGGCTTTAGAGTTGTTGGATAAGAAAAAACTAAATCCTAAAGAAATTGAATTGGTCATAGTGGCAACAGCCACACCAGATATGCAAGCAGCTGCAACAGCTGTTTATGTTGCTTCAGAAATTGGCGCAACAAATGCTTTTGGTTTCGATTTGGAAGCAGCCTGTTCAAGCTTTTTATATGGAATGTCCGTAGCGGCAAGATATATTGAATCTGGCAGGTACAAAAAAGTATTGCTTATTGGAGCCGACAAATGTTCGTCCATGATAGATTATACAGATAGATCAACTTGTATTATATTTGGAGATGGCGCCGGAGCAGTTTTATTTGAGCCAAATAATGAAGGTCTTGGATTGCAGGATGAATATTTGAGAAGCGATGGGGCAGGAAGAGAATTTTTACTTGTAAAAGCTGGAGGTTCTATGTATCCAATGACAAAGGAAGCAATAGACAGAAAAGAAAACTTTATTGTTCAAGATGGTAAAACTGTTTTTAAAAATGCAGTATTCAATATGGCAGATGCAGCAGTTAAAATAATGGAACGCAATAATTTAACAAAAGATGACGTGACTTGGCTTGTCGCACACCAGGCAAACAAACGTATTATTGAGGCAACGGCAAACAGAATTGAGTTAGACAGTTCAAAAGTAATGATGAATATTCAAAATTACGGCAACACAACATCAGCAACATTGCCATTGCTTTTGGCAGATTATGAGCAACAACTTAAAAAAGGAGATAATATTATTTTCGCAGCATTTGGAGGCGGTTTCACTTGGGGATCAATATACTTTAAATGGGCATACAATTCTTAACCAATTAACAATTTAAAAACCAAAGGAAAATGGATTTAAAAGATATTCAAAACCTGATAAAATTTGTTGCCAAATCTGGCGCAAGCGAAGTTAAGTTAGAAATGGAAGATATTAAAATCACCATAAAAACCGGAACTGAAAAAACGGAGACAACAATTGTTCAACAGGCACCTCAAGGAATTCCTCAGATGACGACTGCAAGTGGGCAACCGGCAACTGCACAAACTCCAACACAAACTTCTGGCGCGGATTCTGCCATGAATGAAGATGCTACAAAATTCATAGAAATTACTTCACCGATTATTGGTACATTTTACAGAAAACCATCACCAGATAAACCTGTTTTTGTTGAAGTTGGCGATATTGTAACGCCAAATACAATTGTATGTATGGTTGAGGCAATGAAATTATTTAATGAAATTGAATCTGAAGTTTCAGGAAAAATAGTAAAAATATTAGTGGAAGATGGAACTCCGGTTGAGTACGGACAGCCAATATTTTTAGTTGAGCCCATATAATTTTAATTCCAATTTTCATCATATAAGTTTCAAAATTTATTTGAAATGGATTGTTGTTTATAATAATTTGAAAACAGTATGTTTAAAAAAATATTAATTGCAAACAGAGGTGAAATAGCCCTAAGAGTTATTCGCACCTGCCGAGAAATAGGAGTAAAAACAGTAGCAGTTTACTCAACGGCTGATGCAGATAGTTTACATGTGCGTTTTGCCGATGAAGCGGTGTGTATTGGACCTCCTCCAAGCAGTGAGTCTTACCTAAAAATGTCGGCAATATTGGCTGCCGCCGAAATAACAAATGCCGACGCAATTCATCCCGGATATGGTTTTTTGTCTGAAAACGCCAAATTTTCAAAATTGTGTGAAGAGCATGGCATAAAATTTATTGGCGCTACTTCAGATATGATTAGCAAAATGGGAGACAAAGCCTCAGCCCGTGCTACTATGAAAGAAGCTGGCGTACCAACTATTCCAGGTTCGGAAGGTTTATTAGATTTCTATGAAGATGCTGAAAAGTTGGCAGATGAAATGAAATATCCCGTCATGATAAAAGCCACTGCTGGTGGTGGTGGGAAAGGAATGAGAGCTGTTTATAATAAAAGCGACCTTAAAAATGCTTGGGATGCAGCCAAACAAGAAGCGTTTGCCTGTTTTGGAAATGATGGAATGTATATGGAAAAATTGATTGAAGAACCTCGCCATATTGAAATTCAAATTATAGGAGATGCCTACGGAAAAGCATGTCATCTGTCGGAAAGAGATTGCTCTATTCAACGCCGTCACCAAAAACTTACGGAAGAAGCTCCTTCGCCTTTTATGACCACGCAACTAAGAAAAAAAATGGGTGATGCTGCCGTGAAAGCCGCAGAATACATCTCTTATGAAGGAGCCGGCACCATTGAATTTTTGGTGGATAAACATAAAAATTTCTACTTTATGGAAATGAACACCCGTATTCAGGTGGAACATCCAATAACAGAACAAGTAATTGATTACGATTTAATTTATGAGCAAATCAAAGTAGCTGCCGGAATTCCTATTTCTGGTAAAAATTATTTCCCTAAATTACACTCTATTGAATGTAGAATAAATGCGGAAGATCCTTATAAAGATTTTAGGCCTTCGCCAGGTAAAATTACAACATTACATATTCCTGGAGGCCATGGGGTTAGAGTAGACACTCATGTTTATGCAGGTTACACAATACCGCCAAATTATGATTCTATGATTGCAAAATTAATTACCACGGCACAAACACGTGAGGAGGCAATCAGTAAAATGAAAAGAGCCTTGGATGAATTTGTGATTGAAGGAATAAAAACCACCATTCCTTTTCACAGACAATTAATGGATCATCCAGATTATATTGCCGGTAATTACACTACAAAATTTATGGAAGATTTTGAAATTCAACCAGAGGAAGACAAATAAAATTTAAAATTGAAATAAAAATAAAGGATATGATTTTTCATATCCTTTATTTTTTTAAATTTACTTTCATATTTTTATAAAATGAAAGAAAAAGAATTAAACTTTGACGGGATTGATAAAATTATTTTAAAACATTTAATGGAAGATGCCCGAACACCAATTTTAAGCATTGCCCGTGAAATTGGAATTTCTGGTGCTGCAATTCATCAAAGGTTGCGAAAATTAGAAGCGGCCGGATTAATTATAGGCTCAAAATTTATGATCAATCCGAAAGTATTGGGTTACAAAACATTGGCTTTTGTTGGAATTTTTTTGGATTCTGCCAGTAAATATTCCTCAGCTCTTATTCGATTAAAAGAGATTCCTGAAGTTATTGAAAGTCATTATACAACAGGGAATTACGCCATCTTCATAAAAATTATGTGTAAAGACAATGAGCACTTAATGAAATTGCTCAATCAGGAAATTCAATCTATTGAAGGTGTAGCAAGAACAGAAACGTTTATTTCGCTCGACCAACAAATTGACCGTCAAATTAAATTATAAAAAAAGCCATATTTAACTGCTTTTTTTATGTTGTTTCTATTTTTCTTAATCTCGGAGTCCAAAAATAGTCAATCCCCAATAAAGTAACATGGCCAAAGAGCCAATAGCCGCAACCAAATAAGTTCTTGCCGCCCATTTTAAAGCATCTTTTGCCCCATCTTGCTCTCTGTTTGTAAGC
Source organism: Flavobacteriaceae bacterium (assembly GCA_016649745.1). GTDB lineage: Bacteria > Bacteroidota > Bacteroidia > Flavobacteriales > Flavobacteriaceae > Lutibacter. The sequence goes on from JAENXD010000029.1 coordinate 18,748, forward strand.
ATGTTATTTGTTTTTAGCCAAGCCAAAGCCCTATTGCTGGCGTCATACTCAACTGGCAAGGTAATAAAGCTAAACAGCGTTGCAAGTACCATCATTGCCAGTCCAATAATGGCAATCGTGAAGCCGATACCCGTGTCACCCGAAACAGCACTTAATATTAATCCGCCAATAACAAGCCACTGCGAAAATTTAGAAGAAATGTTAACTGCCGGCACTAAAGAGGAGCGCATTTGCAGCCATTGGTAGGCTTGTGCGTGCTGAACGGCATGCCCAACTTCATGTGCGGCCACGCAGGCAGAGGCTGTATTGCGTTGTTCATAAACCGACTCGCTTAAATTTACGGTTTTGTTTACCGGATTGTAATGATCAGTTAATTGACCAGGTGTTGATATAATTTTTACATCATAAATACCATTGTCATGTAGCATTTTTTCGGCAATTTCCCTTCCGCTTAAGCCGTTTTCTAATTGTAAAGTGGCATAATATTTAAATTTGTTTTTCAACTTTTGGCTCACCAACCAGCTAATTAATGATACCAAGCCAATAATAATATAAAATCCCATATGTTTCTTTTTAATTAATGTGCTTTTTTTTTGGTAGATTTACATCATAAATTATTCCAAAATTCAGGAACAGACAAAATGGCAAAAATCCCTCATATCCTTTTAATTTATACTGGCGGAACCATAGGTATGGTTAAAGATTATAGAACAGGAGCACTAAAAATATTCAATTTTGATAAACTTTTAAAACATATTCCGGAACTTAACCAATTAAATTGCGACATAAAGAGCATTTCACTTGATGAACCTATTGATTCCTCAAACATGAATCCCGATAATTGGGTTTTCATTGCAGAAATAATTGAAAAAAACTACGAGAAATTTGATGGATTTGTGATATTACATGGGTCAGATACCATGTCTTATACAGCTTCAGCCATTAGTTTTATGTTTGAAAATCTCTCAAAGCCGGTAATTTTTACAGGTTCACAATTGCCTATTGGCGATTTAAGAACTGACGCCAAGGAAAACTTAATTACTTCTATTGAAGTTGCTGCGGCTCAAGAAGATGGAGCGCCAATTATTTCGGAAGTCTGTTTATATTTTGAATACAAGTTATATCGGGCAAACAGAACCACAAAAATAAATGCAGAACATTTTGAAGCGTTCACTTCGCCTAATTTTCCTCCATTGGGAGAAAGCGGGGTTCATTTAAAATTTTATAAACAATTAATTTACAAACCAAAAGAAATTAAACCATTTAAGGTCAGAAAAAAGTTAGATAATAATATTGTGATATTAAAGATTTTTCCCGGAATCACTGAAAAAATTGTTAACAGTATTTTGAATATACAAGGATTAAAAGGTGTAATATTAGAAACGTTTGGTTCGGGAAATGCACCCACTGATAAGTGGTTCATTAATTTATTGAAAGAAACAATTGATAAAGGAATTCATATCATAAATGTTACCCAATGCATATGGGGAAATGTAATTATGGGGCAATATGAAACCAGTATTGCGTTAAAAAAAGTTGGAATTATTAATGGAGGAGATATAACGACGGAATCTGCTTTGGCAAAACTTATGTATTTATTGGGCGAAAATATTCCTAAAAATGAATTTAAATTAATTTTCGAAACCCAACTTAGAGGTGAAATAAGTGAATTTGAGTAATTTTTTTGTACTAAAATAGGTGTTTATTAATTATTCTTTAATATTTTATCGTAAATCACGATTTTTTTTGCCAATTCAAAAAAAAAATTAAAATCTAAAAAAAATCATTTTAAAATTGTTATAAAATTTTTACAACTCAACAATTTTTTGTTACTTGCCATACGCAAAAGATGTCTAAGCGTGGAGGTATTAGATAAGTTAAAGACTTTAAAATCTTTCTCTTCGATGACTTGTTTGTTTTGTGAAAATTATTATATATTTAACCCGTGAAATTAATAAATTAACTATTAGACAATGAAAAGATTATTTACTATCCTCGCAATTACAGGATTATTGTTATTTGGAGCAGCGCCTAAAGCTATTGCACAAGATGCCGCGAAAACTGAACAAGTTGCTGATGCAACCGAATCAAAAACATTTCATCAAGAATTAAAACAACGTTTTATTGAAGGTGGACCTTTCTTTATGGGAATTGTATTGGTAACCTTAATATTAGGGTTGGCAATTGCAATTGAAAGAATTATTTACCTTAATATGGCGACTACCAACACTAAAAAATTAGTTAGCAATGTTGATGAAGCATTATCTTCAGGTGGAGTAGAAGCAGCAAAAGAACTTTGCAGAAACACTAAAGGTCCTGTTGCATCCATATTTTATCAGGGATTAGACAGAATGGATGAAGGTGTAGAAGCAGCTGAAAAAGCAGTTGTGGCTTATGGTGGTGTTCAAATGGGATTATTGGAAAAAAATATTTCTTGGTTGTCTTTATTTATTGCTTTGGCACCAATGCTTGGTTTCATGGGTACTGTAATTGGTATGATTAGTGCTTTTGACTCTATTCAGGCTGCAGGAGATATTTCTCCAGCAGTTGTAGCTGGCGGTATTAAAGTAGCTTTGTTAACAACCGTATTTGGTTTAGTTGTGGCAATTATTCTTCAAGTTTTTTATAATTACATTATCTCTAAAGTAGATAGTATTGTAAATAATATGGAAGACGCTTCAATTTCACTAGTTGACCTTTTGGTTAGACATAAAAAATAATAATCATGGATGATAAAAAATCAAAAATATTAACTTACGTTACAGGTATAATTGGATTAATAGGTTTCTATTTTTTCGTTAGAATTGTAATGGAAGGTGATGACCCAATAATCGAAAGTGCTGATTTACAAGCAAGTATTTTGTCTCCATTTATATGGTTTGCAATATACTTATTGGGAGCAACTGCTGCGATTTCGGTCATTTTTTCATTGTTGAACATGGCTAAGCATCCGGAGATGTTAAAAAGAACATTGTTGGGAGTTGGCGTTATGGTCGTTTTATTAGTGGTAGCTTACGTTTTTGCTACTGATGAGGCTGTGACTGACGGAATGGGTAAAGTAATAAAAGATGGCGAAGCAGGAAGTGTTTCTAAATGGGTAAGTGCGCTAATTAATTACAGTTTTATTTTAGGAGCTATTGGTTTAGGATTTTTCTTATTCGACTTTGTAAAATCACTTGTAAAAAATTAATTAAATTATGGCAAGAAGAGAAAATGCAGAAATTAATGCTGGTTCAATGGCAGACATTGCGTTCTTGCTTTTAATATTTTTCTTAGTAACTACAACTATGGACGTAGATTCTGGGATTGCACGTAAATTGCCTGAAAAAACAGATGAGCAATCCGATGTAATTGTAAAAGAAAAAAACGTTTTGGATATTACTGTTAATAGAAATAACCAGTTGTTAGTTGAAAACGAATATGTAAAAGTAACAGACGTGAAACGTTTGGCGATGAAGTTTATAGATAACGGAGGTGGATTGGGAACCCCGATTGATGGTAAACCGGGAGAGCCATGTGATTATTGCGGTGGAGATAAGGATCCAAACTCATCGGATCATCCATCAAAGGCCGTTATATCTTTGCAAAGCGATAGAGGGACAACTTACGGCATGTATGTGTCAATTCAAAATGAAATTGAAGGTGCATATAACGAGTTGAGGAATAAACTGGCTTTAAAAAGGTATGGAAGATCCTATGACGCTTTACTTCAAGATTATAATGATAATCTTACAGAAAGTTTAAAAGTGAAAATTGATGATTTGAAAGATAAATATCCTCAAATCATAACTGAACCTGAACCGATAAAATAGTATCAGAATATGAGTAAATTTAAAAAAAAGAAAAAAGGAACGCCTGGAATTTCCACGGCATCTTTACCTGATATTGTATTTATGTTATTATTCTTTTTTATGGTATCCACTACCATGAGGGAAACAGATTTGTTAATAAAAAAACCGGCACTTCCTGTTGCTAATGAAGTGAAAAAGTTGGAACATAAAAGTTTGGTAAGTACTATTTATATTGGTAAATCAAAGGATCCTAGAATATCGGGAGATAAAATACAGGTAAATGATAAAATTATTGAAGTTAAAGATGTTCCAAGTTTTATCTATTCTGAAAGAGCTTTAAGACCGGAAGAAGATGTTAAATTTATGACGACTTCTATAAAAGCTGATAAAGAAGCCAGTGTAGGTACCGTTTTAGATATTAAAGAGCAATTAAGAGATATTAATGCCCTGAAAATTAGTTTTTCAACTTCAAAAGGCACTGATTTATCAAAGAATTTCTAGTAACCTGAGTTCGATTAATCAAAATAGTTGTAATTGCCCGTTATTAATGGAGTTATAGCTTATCGATGGTTTTTTAGGAAAAAAACTATAGGCGATCAATCCTGCAATTAGATTGGTAAAGAAATTGCCGATGGATCTATG
>JAENXD010000257.1 GCA_016649745.1 Flavobacteriaceae bacterium
ACAGGAAGCAATTGAAAAAAAGGACTGAAAAGTGGGGCTTGTACTAAGTGGCGGCGGGGCAAAAGGTTTTGCCCATGTGGCGGTTTTAAAGATTTTGGAAGAAGCTGGCGTGCGAATAGATTATATTGGCGGCACCAGTATGGGTGCAATTATTGGCGGGCTCTATGCTTCTGGTTATACCGCGGATCAGCTCGATTCAATTATTAAAACAACAGATTTTAATAAAATTTTAACCGATAATTTACCGCGAAAGTCAAAGCCGTTTTATGAAAAAGAAAATGGCGAAAAATACATTCTTAACATACCACTAAAAAAAGGAAAAGTTGGAATGCCTACCGCCTTGTCAAATGGGCAAAATGTGCTTAATTTATTGACCAGTTTAACACAGCACGTGAATGGAATCAATGATTTTACCAAGTTGCCTATACCTTTTGTTTGCATTGCCACCAATTTGGAAACCGGAAAACAAGAAGTGCTTAAAAATGGATTTTTGCCTGAAGCCATCTTGGCGAGCGGCGCATTTCCAACATTGTTGGCGCCTGTTGAAATTGACGGAAAATTGCTGACTGATGGCGGAATAACGAATAATTTTCCGGTGGAAGAAGTAAAAGCTATGGGAGCAGATGTGATTATTGGCGTTGACATACAAAGCGGACTGGAAAATAAAGAAGATTTAACTTCAGCCGTTAAAATTCTGAATCAAATAGTTGGTTTTCAAATGTATAAATCTATGGAATACAAATACGACAGTTTAGATTTGGTCATAAAACCCAATATGAAAGCATTTAATGTGGTTTCCTTTGATAAAGCTAAAGAAATTATGGCGGAAGGAAATATGGCGGCGCGTGAAAATATTTATCAGTTAAAAGCTATTGCAGCCAGACAAATTCATAGGGAAAATCAAAAAACTGACTTGTTGCAAATTAAAGAGTTTAGCATAAAAGAAATTGACATTGAGGGGAATAATTATTATACACGCGCTTATATAGTTGGAAAGCTTAATATTAAAATTAATGAAATTACAGATTACGGGAAAGTAGTTTCAGGCATTAATAATTTATCCGCAACCGGTAATTTTGAATATGTGCAATATCAAATTGTTCACGAAAGTGACGGGTGCATTTTAAATCTTAAAGTAAAGGAAAACCAAGTATCAAATTTTTTAAAATTAGGCGGGCATTATGATGATTTATATAAAACAGCAATTTTACTAAATTACACCACAAAACATATTTTATCCAATAATGATATGTTATCAGCGGATTTAATATTGGGAGATAATTTGCGGTATAATTTTGATTACTTTATTGATAATGGATTTTATTGGAGTTTTGGCATAAAATCAAGGTATAATAATTTTACCGCAAACATTAAATTTGATGAGGCCAACATCAATAAAATAAATTTAAATTATGAAGATTTTACCAACCAGATTTATGTTCAAACAGTATTTGGAAGGAAATTTGCCATTGGTGCAGGAGGTGAATTCAAAAGAATCAAAATATTTTCCGAAACCATTTCTTCTTTAGAAGGCACTGAATCGGCTGGCACAGGGAAGCTAATTTTTGACAAGTCAAACTATCTAAATTTAATAGCCTATTTAAAAATTGACACTTATGACAAAAAATATTTTCAAAAGGAAGGCGCTTATTTAGATGTGGATTTTAGATGGTATTTAGGCTCATCAGACTTTAATAATAATTTCGTTTCCTTTTCTCACTTAAAAGGAAAATTTGGCTACGCACACACGTTTTTTCATAAGCTGACAGCCCACTTTGTTTCTGAGGCGGGAATAACTATAGGTGAAAATTCAAATAGAGCTTTAGATTATAATGTTGGAGGTTACGGCGAAAATTTTATAAACACTTTTATCCCATTTAACGGGTATGATTTTGCAGTCTTAAATGGAGATTCCTTTCTGAGGTCAACGTTTACTGTTAGATATGAGTACTTGCCTAAAAATTATTTTATGGCAACCGCAAATTATGCGAGGGTAGGAAGTGATTTGTTTAATGAGGGAAGAATTTTTGAAAACACTAAGTCCGGTTATATGTTTGGGTATGGATTGGATACTTTTTTAGGCCCCATAGAATTTAATTACACCTGGTCGCCGGATCACAAAGAGAATTATTGGTATTTTAATGTTGGGTATTGGTTTTAAAAAAAGTCCTGCAAAATTTTGCAGGACTTTTTTGATATTGATGCCTTATTTAGTCAATTATTTTACCTTCATTGTCGGTAAAATCAAATCTTAAATATTGATAGGTAATTCTGGGTAAAATTTTGATCCACTTTTTATATTTTAGATACCATCTCATTTGAATCGACGGAAATCCCTTTTTTAAATAAGCTACAATAAAAGGATGTGTGTTTAAAGTAATATTTATATGCATTTTTGAGCTGACAAGCCTTTCTAATTCTGATTCAATTTTATCCAATAAAATAATTGGAGATTCAACTTCACCAACACCGCTAGGGTTAGGTTCTTGTGTTTTTATCACCATTTCCGGCCTTACGCGTTGTCTGGTAATTTGAATCAATCCAAATTTACTTGGAGGCAATATTTTATGTTTTGTTTTGTCAAACTCCATTTCGGCCTTTAAATGGTCAAATAATTTTTGCCTGTGCTCAGGGGTATTCATATCAATAAAATCAACAACAATAATGCCTCCCATATCTCTCAACTGTAATTGTCTTGCAATCTCTGAAGCTGCAATTAAATTAACCTCAAGTGCGGTATCGGCTTGTGTGTTGGCTTTGTTTGAACGATTTCCACTGTTTACATCAATTACATGAAGTGCTTCGGTATGTTCAATAACCAAATAAGCTCCTTTGCTCATAGAAACTGTTCGGCCAAAAGATGTTTTTATTTGGCGCTCAATTCCGTGTTTTTCAAAAATTGGAACTTGTGACTTGTATAATTGCACGATAGACTCTTTTTTAGGCGCGATTTCTTGTAAATACTCTTTAATTTCTAAATACAGAATTTCGTCATTTGTTACTATACTTGTAAACGAATCATTAAACAAATCTCTTAAAATTGAAGATGCTCTGTTTAACTCACTTAAAACTTTAATGGGTGTTTGTTGTGCTTTTACGACAACAATTTGTTTGCACATAGCAACCCATCGTTCTAAAGAATTTTGAAGGTCTTTATCCAATTCTGCAACTTTTTTGTTTTCGGCTACAGTTCTGATAATGACACCGAAACCTTTAGGTTTAATGCTTTTGATCAGTCTTTTTAATCGTTCTTTTTCTTCTGGATCATTTATTTTTTGAGAAACTGAAACCCTGTCGGAAAAAGGAACCAATACCAAATATCTACC
>JAENXD010000121.1 GCA_016649745.1 Flavobacteriaceae bacterium
ATTTTTTGCTCAATTGAAGGTTTTTTTTAACTGCATAGCATCGCTACGGAGTTCAAAAAAGACAAAAAGTGAGTGAAAAATAATATTTTGTAGCCAATTGAAAAAAGTTTAAACCAGTTTATCATCCAATGAATAACTTTTGTAAATTAATAGTCGGTTTTTACGTCCCAGGCTTCCAAACTTTCTTTAACCGCTTTTATGAACATACCTCCTAAAGAGCCATTAACAACACGGTGATCGTAAGAATGTGAAATAAACATTTTATGACGGATTCCTATAAAATCGCCATCGGGTGTTTCAATAACCGCAGGCACTTTCCGAACAGCTCCCAAAGCTAAAATAGCAACTTGCGGCTGGTTAATAATGGGCGTTCCAAAAACACTGCCAAAACTTCCAACATTGGTTACGGTGTATGTTCCACCTTGAATATCATCGGGTTTTAATTGTCCTTTCCTTGCCCTGTTGGCCAAATCGTTTACAGCTCTTGTCATTCCCACCAAATTCAACTGATCTGCATTTTTAATAACCGGTACAATTAAATTTCCATCAGCCAAGGAAGCCGCCATTCCTAAATTAATTGCTTTTCTTTTGATAATTTTATCGCCATCAACAGAAATATTAATCATTGGAAATTTTTTGATGGTGTTGGCAACTGCCATCATAAAAATGGGCGTGTAAGTAATTTTTTCACCTTCACGGGCAAAAAATTTGTCTTTGTTTTGTTCTCTCCATTTAACAATATTGGTAACGTCAACTTCAATGAAGGACTGCACATGGGCAGATGTTTGAACGGAAGCCACCATATGATGTGCCACCAATTTACCCATGCGGCTCATTTCAATAATTTCGTCTTCCCCACTCACCGATATTGGCGCAGCAGTTTTAACCATTTCTTTTGGCTCGGCTTTTGGCTGCTTAACTTCTGCAATAATTTCTTTATTAACCGACTTGGCGGCACTTCTGTCGCTTTCAATATAAGCTAAAATATCATTTTTGGTAACCCTGTCATCTTTTCCAGTACCTATGATAGCTTCCAGTTCTTCCATAGAAACATTTTCTTTGGTAGCAATATTCCTAACTAAAGGAGAAAAGAATTTACCCGATTCGGAAACTTTTCCAATGCTTTGTGATTCAATGGCATTTTCAACTTCTTTTTCAATCGCGATTGCTTCATTTGTTATTTCTTTAGAGGAAACAGTTTCTGTTTTTTCTTCGGCATTTTCATCCAAGGTTTCAATAATGGCAATGGTTTCTCCAACTTTCACCACAGCATCCACCTCATATAATAATTCAACCAAAGTTCCTTCAACATCACTGGGCACTTCTGAATCTACTTTATCGGTAGCAATTTCAACAATTGCCTCATCCATATCAATATGATCCCCAACATTTTTTAACCAAGAAGTTATGGTTGCTTCCGCAACGCTTTCACCCATTTTGGGAAGTTTTATTTCGAATCTTGCCATTGTATCTGTTTTTGTTCTGCAAATTTACAAAAAATTTGAGCTGTTTTTAGCCTAGTGCAATTATTATTTAGAATATTATACCTTATTATATGCTGTCACTTTCATAATACCTGCCATAAAAATAATCAATAAATTAGGAAAAATTTAATCTTAATTTCTCTTCACAAGAATCAGAATAATTATCGGATTAAATTTTTACTGTTTAAACGTGGATTTTTTTATTTAATGGATAACAATTTCAATTGCATGTAACAAAGGTAGCTTTGAAATTGCGTTATATTATCAATAAACAGTCTAAATAACAGTTAATATATTCATTGTCAGTACTTTAAAATTTGCAAAAAGATGACTTAAATCATAAATAAACGTTAAAAATGGTATTATTTTTATAAAAGTTTAAAACAAACAAATATTTAATATTATGAAAAATTTGAAATTAATAGGTTTCTTGATGATTTTAGCATCAAGTTTAATGTTTATCCAATGTACTAGTGACCCAATTCCTGGAACTGCCGGTATTGATGGTATTGATGGCACTAATGGTCTTGACGGTAGTGATGGTCTTGACGGTGTTGGTGTACAAGAATGTGTTACTTGTCATAGCGACTCTCACAGAGATGCAATTTATGATGCGTATGCCATCTCAAATCATGCCGTTGGACCTGATGGTTCTTGGGCAAAAGGTACAAGTGCTGGTTGTGCACAATGTCACAACAATGAAGGTTTTATAGACTTTCAAGAAACAGGAGCTGTAAACCCAGCTGGTTATGCTGTGTCTAACCCTATCACATGTACTGGTTGCCATAATACACACAGATCTTTTGATTTCGCAAATGACGGTAACGATTATGCTTTAAGAACTCTTGAGCCTGTTACTTTAATAATTGATGGTACTTATACTATTGACAGCAAAAACGCAAGTGACTTATTAGGTACAAGTAATACTTGTGTTAATTGTCACCAACCAAGAACTGCTGCTCCTACACCAGATGTTGATGGAAACGCTAAAATTGGTTCTCATTTTGGACCTCACCATGGACCACAAAGTACAATGTTAGAAGGTTTGGGTGGTGCTGTAATACTTGGTGGATCTACTTCTTATCCTGGAGCAGGTACTTTCAGTCACAAAACTGAAGCATCTTGCGTTGCTTGTCATATGGGAGCCCCTGCAACAGCTGAAGATGGAGGACATACTTGGAATACAACAGAAAACGCTTGTTTAAACTGTCATACCAGCGAACCAGAATCAAGTGACATAAAAAATGCTAGTGGTGTTACTTTAGATGAACTAAGAGTTACATTATTAGCTTTATTACAAGCGAAAGGTACTGTTGATGTTGACGGTAATGTTATAGAAGGAGGTACTTGGCCTTTAAAAGTTGTTCAGGCAACTTGGAATTACGCCTACTTAAATGAAGACAGAAGTAACGGTATCCACAACCCAGAGTATGCTCTAGCATTGGTTCAAAACGCTATTGAAGCAGTTCAATAATTTCCTTAATATATTAGCTATTAAAAGTTCAGGAGTTACCCAAATTTCTGTAAGTCCTGAACTTTAATAATTTATATATAATAAATAGTTTTTAAACAAAATTGAAAAAACAAATGTGAAATTTCGTTTTGTAAAAAAGCAATTATTTATTTACTTAAAAACTTAAAAATGAAAAAAATATTTCAAATTTTAATCATCGTATGCGGGGGGTTGTTAATGAACTCTTGTTATTATGATGAGTTACAGGAAAAAATAATTCCTGAACTGCCTACTGATCCAGATGATCCAGATTATGTTGAAATTTTATTTGGAACTGACATACAGCCTATTTTTACAGCAAGTTGTATTGGTTGCCACAATGCCAGCAGAAATCCAGATTTAAGAGAAGGCTATGCCTATAGTTCACTTGTACCGGAATATGTTATTGCTAACGATGCTGCTTCTAGCCGACTTTATAACAAATTGGCCGGTGGTCACCAAAATTTAGCAACTGACAAAATAACGTTAATAAAAACTTGGATAAACCAAGGTGCTAAAAACAACTAATTTTTAAGACAGACACATGAAAAATTATATAAAAATACTTCTTGTTCTTTTGTTGTTTCCTGTACTTGCAATTGCACAAGACGATGACACTAAAGATTCAACAAAAGTTAAAGAAGCCCTTGAAAGACCAGCTTTTGAAAGCGCAACTCTTATTGAAAATCCAACCAATGTTTTATTTGCTAAAAATACCTTGGAGGTACAAATGCAACACCGGTTTGGATTGCTTAATGAAACAAACACTTTAGCCGGTATTTATGGTGACGGCGCAAATATTAGAATCGCCTTATCTTATGCCATCCACGAAAGATTAACTATTGGTTTTGGTACCACTAAAAACAGTCGTTTACAAGATTTTAACTGGAAAGCTGCTTTATTAAGACAAACCCGTTCTAACAGCATGCCTGTGAGTGTTTCATACTATGGTAATTTCACCATTGATGCAAGACCTGAATCTACTTTTAATTTAGAGCAAGACCGGTATTCTTTTTTCAACCAGGTAATTATTGCCAAAAAGTTTAGCCCTAATGTTTCTATGCAAATTGCACCTAGTGTTTCGCATTTTAATGCCGTTGGAACTGATATGGAAAATGATATGTTTGCCATTGCTTTTGGAGGTCGTGTAAAAATTAGTCCTCAAACGGCTATCATATTTGACTATAGCCAACCAATCACTCAATTTGACAGTGATCCTAAACCGGGAATTAGCATTGGTACAGAATTTTCGACATCAGCGCACGCTTTTCAAATTTTCTTGACAAATTACTCTGGCATAGTGCCTCAACAAAATTATATGAAAAACCAAAACGATTTCTTCAAAAGCGATTTCATGATTGGTTTTAACATTACAAGAAACTATAATTTTTAAGATTACTCAAAAAAACTCTTACAATAAGAAGCCTTCTAAACAATATTGTTTAGAAGGCTTTTATCTTTAATAAGCAATTTATTTAAAGAACTGATTAAATAACTGAACCACATTATAACATCTTATGTAACAAATATTTCATAACTATGTGACAATACTCGCATAAAAAAAGGCTAAAAATAAGGGTAATTACTCTAAATAATTATTAAACTACTAATACTCAGTAATTTAGAAATTATTAAATGCTGATTTTTATCATAGAAAAATGATATTGTTGTTCTTATTTTTATATAACATTTAAAACGATTTCTGAATTACATTCAACAGAAACAAAAACAACAATTATTAATAAACTTAAAGTTAACTTAAACGGAAAAACCTCCTAAAATTCAAATTAATTTTTTAAATTGGTTTACTGTTTAAATACTACTAATTATGATCAAAAAAACTAAAAAAGGGACTCAAATTTCCAGAAGAGTCATACTGCCACTTTTAGGAAGTACTTTACTGCTTCCGATTTTGGGATTTGGAAAATCTTCCGTAAATGAAATTACGATTCCCGAAGAGGACGAAGAATACCAAACTTTGCTAAAACCTGACGGAACAGCTGTTAAAGTTAAAGTAAGCACTATTAAAAATTCAAAAATTATTCAGAAGAATATCTCCAATGAATCATTTCTTAATTGGTTGGGCAGAAAACTATAATGCCTTTTAATTCCTACTATTATGAAAAATAACAACACTGATTCAAGACGTAAATTTCTTGATAAAGGACTAAAATTAGGCCTAATTACCGCAGTCGGCGCAGTTGGACTAACGAAACTTGCTTCCAGATTAACTGCACAAACAGATAAAAATTCTAGCAATAAAATGGAATTAATGACTACTGATGGAACTATCGTTGTGGTAGATTCTTCGGAAGTTATGGAAATAGAACATGCCGGAAAGATTGATAAATATGATGTTCGGGAAGGAATGCCAAACCGAAAGTTTGTCATGGTTATAGATTTGGCAAAATGTAGTAACCTATTAAAATGCCAGTCTTCATGTAATACAAATCATTTCATCACAGGTGACCACGCGTGGCTTAAGGTGTACAAAATGCAAGAAGAGGAAGATACCGCACCTTATTGGATGCCAACAGTTTGTATGCATTGCGATCACCCGGCTTGTGTGACCGTTTGCCCAGTAGACGCAACATTCAAAAGAAGGGATGGATTGGTTTTAATTGATACAGAGAGATGCATTGGTTGTCGCTTTTGTATGGCAGCTTGCCCGTATTCAACCAGGGTATTTAATTGGAAAGAACCAAATCAAGGTGAAATCATCATGGATATGGGAGACGAAACTAACAGGCCTTCACCTGAATACGCAGGATTACCAAGTTTAAAGGGAACCGTTGATAAATGCGATTTTTGTCCTCATAAGATAAAAGAAAATGAACTCCCACATTGTGTAACCGCTTGTCCAAATGGTGTTTATTATTTTGGCGATAAATATGAAGATACCGTTACTAATGGAGAAGAAACACTTAGGTTAAGTAAATTATTAAAAGAGAAAGACGGCTACAGATTAATGGAAGGCTTAGGAACTAAACCAAGCGTTTATTACTTACCTCCTGTTGATAGACTGGACGATTTTAAAGAGGGTTTAGAACGTTACACTGAATATAAATCTGTCGAAAACCCTGAATAATTATGAAACAAGCTTTACAAATTTTGACTCATAAGAGAATGGTTAATAGCGAACAGCATATGTTACCACTAAAAAATAAAATTTAAACATATGAAAAATTACGATAAATTACTTAACGATTTAGCGCCTCAAAAATTTGGAAAAAAAGGCGTTATATGGACAATTTCTTTAACCGTTTTAATAGTTTTGGGAATTGCGGCATATATAGATCAAGTTATACAAGGCCAAATAGTAACCAATATGAACGATTATGCCTTATGGGGGGTTTATATCTCAAACTTTGTATTTTTTGTGGCAACAAGTTTTGTAGGAACAATTACCGTAGCGGTTTTAAGGCTCACAAAAAATGCCTGGAGAACCCCTATTGTTAGAATTGCAGAAATAATTTCAGTTGCTGCAATAATTATGGCCGGCTTGACCATTATGATTGATATGGGTAGACCTGATAGGTTATTATACCTGTTTATTCATGGAAGAATGCAATCGCCAATTATTTGGGATGTTATTATTATTCCAACCTTTATGGCTATAAGTCTATTATTATTATATTTTCCATTATTGCCCGATTTTGCAATTTTAAAAAGACATTATAAAGATAGTAAACCAACACAAAGCAAATGGTATGGGAAACTTTCCTTGAATTGGACAGGAAGCGATGCTCAAAAATCGATTCAGCTTAAATCCATTCATATGATAGCTCTTTTAATAATTCCAGCAGGTTTTATGCTGCAAACTGTTGATGCCTGGTTATTTTCCACCTTATTTAGAGTAGGTTGGGATAGTACCAATATGGGAGCCTACTTTATTTCAGGTGCTTCTGTTGCAGGGGTTGGAGCTCTTGTAGCCGTTGTATATGTTATTCGAAAATCCTATAAACTTGAGGAATATATAACAGACTTTCATTTCGATAAATTAGGTAAATTTTTAGTGCTGACATGTTTAATTTATTTATACTTTAATATTAATGAATATTTAGTACCAGAGTTTACTTCAAAAAAAGAAGAAGTTACGCACTTAAATGTACTGGTTACGGGAGAATTTGCACCATTATTTTGGTTTGTAATTATTGGCGGTTTAATAATTCCAATTGTGGTTTTATTATTTAAAAAAGGAAGAAAACCATTTCCAATGTTTCTCATGAGTTTATTAGTAGTTTTAGGCTCCTGGTGGAAACGTTACCTCATTGTAACACCAACCTTATTGCATCCATTTTTACCTATACAAGGTGTACCCGAATCTTGGCATCATTATTTTCCCAGTATCCACGAATGGCTTATTACAATTGCCACATTGGCAATGGCACTATTAATAATTACCGTATTAGTTAGATATGTGCCCATAATACCTATTCAAAGGACTGCAGATGAACAAGAAGAATTAGAATTAAATAAAAACACAAAATCATGAAAAATAAATTGATAATAAAACACTTTTTTCTTTTATTGCTAAGTGTGTTTTTATGTACTTCAAGTTTTGCCCAAAATGCAAAAAAGGGCAAGGTTAGGTTAAAAGCCAACTATGTTAAAATAATGGATTCAGAAGTTTATTTTGACTTACAAGCTACTGGTCAAGTAGATGATGACTATGTTAATATGGCTAATGCAGAATTGGTTATTTATAATTTGGTTGGAGACGAACAACTGGAATTAGGGAAAGTAAAAACCAATATGATGGGTAAAAGTAGATTTACCCTCAAAGATTTGAGTACCATAAAGCCTGATTCCACAAATATTTACAATATAGAAATTTCATTTGAAGGAAACGACAAATTCAAAGGTGCTTCAAAAAGCTTAAGCTTTAAAAATGCAAATATTGATGCTAAATTAGTTACTATAGACAGTATTAATTACATCACTGCAACTTTTATTGATAAATCAACGGACAGCGTACTTGTTGGTCGATTACTAAAAGTTCAGATACAACGTCAGTTTAAACCTTTATTAATTGAAGAATTTAATGAAACCGATGAAAGCGGCACAATACTTGTACCTATACCAGAAGGAATACCTGGTGTTGACGGAAACATAGCTATTGAAGTGCTTATAAGTGACAGTGATGAATTTGGAACTGTAAAATCAATAGTAAATGCGCCAATTGGAGAGCCCTTTGTTGATGAATCAACTTTTGATGAAAGAACAATGTGGTCTCCAAGAAATAAAACCCCTTTATTCTTGCTTATATTCCCCAATTTATTAACATTTGGCATATGGGGAATCATCATTTATTTAATTGCCAATTTATTTAAAATATCAAAATCTAAAAATTAAACCTTAAAATTAAAAACATGAAAACATTTAAAATTTTAACAATTATCGGTATTATTTCATTTGCATTTTACTCTTTCACAACACTTGTTCAAGAAGAGTGGAAAGTACCCGCAAAATATCAAACCATGAAAAACCCGGTAGCTCCTAAAACTGACGCTGCCATTGGTAAATCATTATTCACCAAACATTGCAAATCTTGTCACGGTGCAGAAGGTTATGGTGATGGAACAAAAGCCAAAGAAATGAAAGGTGATTTAGGAGATTTTTCAAGCAAAGAATTTCAAAAACAAAGTGATGGTGCATTATTTTACAAAACCACTACCGGAAGAGATGATATGCCTGAATTTGTAAAAAAAGTTCCTTCAGATGAAGACCGATGGTTAATCGTTAATTACATGAGAACACTAGCTGAATAATAATAATAATAATAATAATAGATTTTATTAAGTTAAATTGAAAAAACCGAACATATATTGTTTGGTTTTTTTTATGCCTATTACTTTTTGGAACTCATAAATATACCCCCTCAACCCTATTCATGTATTGTGAACAAACCTATATGCCAACAATATTTCGAGTATATATTAAGCCGCCATCTAACTCAAATTTAAAGTTCATTTAAATCCCAACACTTATATTAATACTCAATTTTAATATATTTAATATAAAATGTCTTTTAAATCTACTTTTTTTAATTTTACTACGGATCAAATCCTTTGAATTTTAAATAATATTTTATTGTCACTCAAAAAAACCTAGAGAATTTGGGGCATATACATAATTTAAATTTAATGTAACTTTTATTACCCACCGTTTAATTAAATTATTGTAAGGTTTCTTTATGTAAAATGACTTTTATCACTATTTCATCATCTATTTGTCAATAACTTTATAGTGTCAAATATTAGCATATTTGCAATTAAGAATACTCAATATTATGAAAAATAGAAAAAACGATTTAAAATGACTTAATCAATTAAGAATTTACTTTTAAATCGATTAAACTTATCCAAAAAAATGAAAAATAACCAAGTAGAAAAAGAGGGAACCAA
>JAENXD010000010.1 GCA_016649745.1 Flavobacteriaceae bacterium
CGATATTGATTCACGGGTTTCTGATGCCAATAATTTCACTTCAGATGCTCCCGGAGCAAATGACAATGCTACCGGATTGGCAGGAACCATTGAAGCTTCACGTATTTTAAGCAAGTATAAATTTCCGGTATCCATTATTTACGTGGGTTTGTCAGGAGAAGAACAAGGGTTGTATGGCGGAAAAATTATGGCAAAATATGCCAAAGAAAATAATTGGGACATCATTGCTGTTTTAAATAATGATATGATCGGCAATATAGAAGGAATCGATGGCGTAATTGACAACAGCACATTCAGGGTTTTTTCTGAAGCCATTTCGGTTAAAACAACTGAAAATGAGCGTAACAGTATGCGTTTTTATGGAGGTGAAGTGGATGGAACTTCTCGCCAGTTGGCACGTTATGTGGATAAGTTGACCGAACAATATATGACCAATTTAGACGCAATTATGATTTACAGACTGGACAGGTTTGGAAGGGGAGGCCATCACAGGCCTTTTAATGACGAAGGTTTTACAGGTGTCAGAATTATGGAAACTCATGAAAATTATAACCGACAACATCAAGATATCAGAATTGAAAATGGCATTGAATATGGTGATGTGCTGGAAGGTGTAAACTTTGATTATGCCGCAAAATTAACAGCGGTAAATTGTTTAACATTGGCCTCATTGGCTGCAGCACCTTTAGAACCAAAAAACGTGATGATTGCAGGCGCTGTAGAGCCATCAACCAGATTAAAGTGGGATGATGCGGCAGATAAAAACAGCATAGGATACAAAATTTATTGGCGCGATACCACTTCACCACAATGGCAATACAGCCGATTTGTTGGGAAAACAACCGATTATACGTTGAAGAATATTGTCATTGATAACTTTTTGTTTGGCGTGGTGAGCGTAGGCAAAAATGGGGCGGAAAGTTTGGTTCAGTTTCCAAGAAAATTAATTCCGAATGGTATGTAAAGAAGTTAGAAGAAATTCGACTTACCATATAAATATATCATGAAATGAAAAAATTAATGGTAATATTAGTTGTTTTTGTATTTACAATAACAAACTTTTATGCACAATCAATGATTATAAAAAAATCAAAAATGTCAGATAAATTAGAAATCGCAACCTTGGCCAATGGTTGTTTTTGGTGTACCGAAGCCATTTTTCAACGATTAAATGGCGTAGAAAAGGTAACTTCCGGGTATTCGGGAGGAAAAGTTAAAAATCCGTCGTATAGAGAAGTTACTACTGGAGAAACAGGACATGCCGAGGTGATTCAAATACAATTTAACCCATCGGTTATCACATTTCAGGAAATTTTGGATGTATTTTTTTCTACTCATGACCCAACAACTTTAAATAAGCAGGGTTATGATGTTGGCACCCAATACCGTTCTGCAATATTTTATCATTCAAAAGAACAAAAGGAAACTGCCGAAAAATTTATAAAAGCATTAACAGAAGCCAAAGTTTTTGAAAATAAGATCGTTACGGAAGTTACTCCGTTTGATGCCTTTTACAGTGCGGAAGAATACCATCAAAACTATTACAATAACAATAAGAACCAAGGCTATTGTGTGGCAGTTATCAATCCGAAATTGGAAAAATTTATCAAAAAATATAAGAATAAGTTAAAAAAGTAATTCATTGTACTTTATTGTTAAATAATTGTAATTTAAGGTATTAAGTATGACTAAAAAATATAAATTACTCTTATTAAGCATTGTTTTTGATGGCATTGGAATGCTTTCTTTTGTAATTCCGTTTATAGGAGAGTTTTCTGATGTTGTTTGGGCACCTTTATCGGCATTTTTAATTTACAGAATGTATAAAGGAACAGCAGGGAAAATAGCGGGAGTTATTTCATTTATTGAAGAAGCAGGTATTTTTGGAACAGATTTTTTACCGACGTTTACCCTAATGTGGATTTACAAATACCTTATAAAAAAGGAAGATTAGTTAAGCTTTTTTAAAAAATATTTTAAAACCCATTCTTGAAAGCGTTTTTTTTGAAAAGGCAGAAAAGAATTTATATTGTCCAAAACAAAATCCGACCAATGGCAACGTAAATTGATAGATTAAAAATATCAATACAATTCTAACCGGCCAAAATAACCAAGGATTTGTGGTTTCATAACTAAGTCCAATAAGTTCCGTTAGAGGTTTAGCAACCCAGGCAGCAAAAGAACCATTCACAGAGAAAACAATAATTATCAACAAGACTTGAAAGTTTGATGTTAATCCCCAGCGTTGTTTTAATTTTTCCATTTTATTAAATATCTGGACAAAAATACATTTATATTTTTAAAAGAAGTTTAATTTCAAATTTGGGTTTTATTTTTTTAGTTTCATTTGAAAGATTTAAAATTTGCGCGGCATAATTTTATTTCAATTTACAATTTATCCACAAAGGTTAAAAATATTTGAATTAACCCATTTTATTAATTTCCTAACAAAATATTATTTTCTATTTTCCGTTTTAATTTTTAGTTCTGACTTTACTTGAAGATTGAAATAATTTAAAAACAAAAGCAATAATTATGAAAAAATTAATTTTTATGTCAGTATTCCTATTGGGAATTATATTTACGGCAAATTCTCAAGACATTGCGAGAAACGCAATAGGTGTTCGTTTGGGTGATAACGACGGTTTTGGCGGTGAAATATCCTATCAACACGAATTGAGTGAGGCTAATCGGTTAGAATTGGATTTGGGTTTTAGAAATAATAATGATTCTGATGCATTTAAATTAACGGGAATTTACCAATGGGTTTGGAATATTGATCAGGGATTTAATTGGTACGCTGGTTTTGGCGCTGGAATCGGATCTTGGAGCAAAGGAAATAATTATTCAGGAAATGATGATGACGGATTATTTTTAAATGCTGATGGAGATATTGGTATTGAATATAATTTTGATATTCCGCTTATGATTTCTTTAGATTTTAGACCGGAGTTTGGTTTAATTGGAGATTATGGCAAAGATACCAGCCTAGATCTTGCTCTTTCTTTACGTTATCAGTTTTAATAGATTTTAATTCAGAAAAGTTTGAAATGCGCCATGAGCGCATTTTTAATTATTTGTCACCTATTTTTTTTATCTTTCCGAAAATTTAAAAACTTTGAATGAAAAAAATAGCATTGCATTGGCAAATTTTACTGGGAATGATTTTGGGTGTTACATTGGGTTTATTAATGACACAATTTGAGGGAGGCAACGAAATTGTTAGAGATTGGATAAAGCCTTTTGGAACTATTTTTATCAATTCATTAAAGTTAATTGCGGTTCCATTGATATTTGCTTCACTTATAAAAGGGGTTTCCGATTTAAAGGATATTTCAAAACTCTCTAAAATGGGAGGCAAAACCATTGGTTTGTATTTATTGACTACTGTAATTGCGGTTTCTATTGGTTTGTTTTTGGTAAACATCATAAAACCTGGAGAATCAATTTCATCTGAGACGCGTGAGGAGTTGGTGCAAAATTATAGTGGAGATGCCTCAAAATATTCAGAAGAAGCTTCTAAACAAAAAGAAAGTGGCCCGCTTCAGGCCTTGGTTGATATTGTACCGGAAAATATATTTGGAGCTGCTTCAGAAAATAAAAATATGCTTCAGGTAATATTTTTCGCTATCTTTTTTGGAGTTGGATTAATCTTAATTCCTGAGAAAAAATCGAAGCCTGTCAAAAAATTCTTCGATGGTTTTAATGAAGTCATTCTTAAAATGATTGACCTCATTATGCTCGCGGCACCTTATGGTGTTTTCGCCTTGCTATCAGCGCTCGTAGTTGAGTCGCCAAGCATTGATTTATTTAATGCCTTGATTTGGTATGCTTTTACCGTTATTTTAGGGTTACTTATTATGATTGCTTTCTATAATTTATTGGTATGGGTGTATACCAAAAAGAAACCCTCATTCTTTATAAATGGAATTTCACCTGCACAATTATTGGCATTTTCAACAAGCAGTAGCGCCGCAACCTTACCTGTAACCATGGAACGTGTAACAGAGCATTTAGGTGTAGATGAAGAAGTTAGTAGTTTTGTTTTGCCAATTGGTGCAACTATTAATATGGACGGTACAAGTTTGTATCAGGCGGTGGCTGCAGTATTTATTGCACAAGCTTTTGGAATGGATTTATCTTTAGGTGTACAGTTAGGGATTATTGCAACAGCAACATTAGCAAGTATAGGATCAGCGGCTGTACCTGGAGCAGGTATGGTCATGTTGGTAATTGTATTGGCGCAAGCTGGAATACCTGAAGCAGGACTGGCATTAATTTTTGCCATTGACAGACCATTGGATATGTGCAGAACTACAGTAAATGTAACAGGAGATGCAGCAGTTTCTATGATTGTGGCAAAGTCTTTGGATAGGCTACACGTGCCTAAAATAAAAGATTGGGATGATGATTATCCGAAAAAATAATTACGAATAGTTAATCAAAAAATCTATTTTTTAATTCTGGGGAAGGTATCATACAGCTTTCTCTTTTTCCAAACCATTGATAGCGGTGATTTGCGACAAAATTATAAATCCAGTCTCTCAAAAATTTCGGAACTATAAAAAATAGGTAAAATGTTTTAAATCCGCCACCTAAATGTTTGGCAATTTTGAGTGCAGCAGTTGATTTGTCGTAAATTTTATTATTTTCAACCAAAAATACGGTGTCTATGGTTAAATTTTTTAAATTGAACTGTAACAATATTTCTTTTGCGGCGTCTGATTGAAGTGAAGCAAATAAAAAATGTTTTTTTTTGTCGTGTTTAATCACAAAATTGACTGATGCATTGCAAAGGTTACACACACCATCAAAAAGAATAATTGATTTGTTTTCAAAATTGACCATGAAACAAAATTATTGATTTAAATTTAAAGTTTCTTTTAACATCAAATTAATAATCACTTTCACAGGCAATTTTTAAATTAGATAAAACAATTACCAAATGATTAAGATTGAAAAACTTCATAAATCGTATCCAATAGGAAAAGATTCTCTGCACGTATTAAAGGGTTTAGATTTACATATTAAAGAAGGTGAATTTGTTGCTATTATGGGTTCTTCCGGTTCCGGAAAATCGACATTATTAAATATTGTTGGTTTGTTAGACGGACATGACGAAGGTAAATATTATTTAAACGGGCAATTAATTGAAAATTTGGACGAGAAAAAAGCAGCAGTTCTTAGAAATAAGTTTTTGGGGTTTGTGTTTCAATCATTTAATTTGATAAATTATAAAAACGCTTTAGAAAATGTTGCATTGCCATTATATTATCAAGGTATGGCAAGAAAAGAGCGCAACAAGATTGCACTTCAATATTTAGATAAAGTTGGGTTAAAAGACAGGGCTGAACACTTGCCAAGTGAACTTTCAGGAGGTGAAAAGCAGCGAGTGGCTATTGCGCGCGCGTTGGTAACCAATCCAAAAGTTGTTTTGGCCGATGAGCCAACAGGAGCATTGGATTCAACAACTTCTCATCAAGTTATGGAACTGTTAAAAGAAATTAATAGGGAAGGGATGACGGTTTTTGTGATTACCCATGAAGAAGATATAGCGGAGGAAACTGACAGAATTGTGCGTTTAAAAGACGGCGTCATTATTAGCGATGAAAAAGTTATAAAAAAAGCAACCGTATAAGTTATGTTTGATTTAGATCGTTGGCAGGAAATTTTTCAAACCATAGGTAAAAACAAGTTAAGAACTGTTTTGGCTGGTTTTACAATAGCGTTTGCAATAATGTTGTTTACCTTACTCTTTGGAATTGGAAATGGCTTAAAACATAGTTTTGAAAAGGGTTTTGCAGGAGATTCTGAAAATTCCATTTATATAAATTCTGGAATTACAACAAAACCTTATAAAGGTTTACAAAGTGGTAGAAGTATTCAGTTTAGAAATGATGACTCTAAATTTATAAATGAAAAGTTTGAAGATGAAATTCAATTTTTCAGTCCAAATGTACAACGTAACAATGTACAGGCAATTTATAAAGGAGAACATAATAACTACACGGTTAGAGGCGTTTATCCGGATTATCAACCCTTAGAATCTGCAGAAATAACAGATGGCAGGTTTTTGAGTTACTTAGATTTAAAAAGAAAAGCCAAAGTTGTTGCTATAGGAAGATTGGTAGAAAAAGATCTATTTGGTAATTTAAATGCCTTGGGAAAAAACATCAATTTAGAGGGGGTTTCTTATAAAGTTGTAGGTGTATTTAGTGATCCCGGAGGAGATAATGATGAGCGATTTATATATGCGCCTTTTACTACAATTCAAGGAATGTATAAACCAAATGATGAGATAGATTATTTTGGATTAACATTTAATTCTAAATTAAATGCGGATGAGGCAATTGCATTTGGTAATTTACTTACAAAAGTATTAAAAGAAAAACACAATGTAGATCCGAGAGATCAAGGAGCTATACGTGTTAGAAATAGGGCAGAAGTCACAAAAAACACACAAGTGTTTATAACAACTCTCAATGTAATTATACTTTTTATTGGGATAGGAACCTTAATTGCCGGCATTATTGGTATCAGTAATATCATGGTGTATATAGTAAAAGAACGCACCAAAGAAATAGGAATTAGAAAAGCATTAGGAGCAACGCCTAATTCAATCATTGGGATGATTATGATGGAATCTATATTTGTGACTGCTGTAGCCGGTTATACCGGATTGTTAATTGGTGTTTTTACCCTAAAAGCCATCGGAAAAAGCTTGGAAAAATATTGGATTCTTAATCCAAGTGTTGAAACTTATGTTGTGGTAGGAGCCACAATAGTACTTGTGATTGCAGGTACAATTGCAGGGTATATTCCTGCAAAAAGAGCAGCAAGTATTAAACCAATTGTAGCATTAAACGACGAATAAATATGTTCAGATTTTTAATTGATCCAGATACCTGGCAAGAAATATACAGCGGAATTCGTAAAAATAAAGTACGGACCGGCATCACTATTATTGGAGTCATGTGGGGCATATTTTTATTGGTTGTTTTATTGGGTGCCGCAAAAGGTGTTGAAAACAATTTTAACAGGATATTTGGGGATTTTGCAACAAATAGCGTATTTGTTTGGGCACAACAAACAAGCAAGCCGTTTAAAGGTTTTCAGGAAGGAAAGGCAATAACCTTAAAAATGTCGGATTTAGACAATATCAGAAATGAAATTAAAGGACTTGAATTTGTCGTGCCGCGTCTTCAAACACAGGCTTTAACCATAAATAAATTTAAAACAGGAACGTTCACTGTTTCTGGAGATTATCCCGTGTTTGATAAAGTTCAAAAAGTAAATTTGGTTTATGGCAGGTTTATAAATCATATTGATATCGTTGAAAAAAAGAAAGTTTGTGTCATTGAAGAAGAAATATATAAGCAACTTTTTGACAAAGATGAATTCCCAATCGGTCAGTATATTAAAATAGACGGGATCAATTACAATGTGGTTGGAATGTTTAAAGCGAGTCAAATGGGAGGACCACAGGGAGCTATTCATATTCCATTTACAACATTTCAACAGGTGTATAATAGAGGTAATAGCTTCAATTTCATGATGATTACAGGCAAACCGGGTTTTGATATTGTTCAAATTGAAGCAGATGTGAAGTTGCTTTTGAAAAATTTACATAATGTTCACCCAGAAGATGAAAGGGCATTTGGAAGTTTTAATTTAGGTGAAAGAATAGCACAAGTGACAGGCTTTTTAACAGGAATGCAGTTTCTTACTTGGTTTGTTGGGATTGCAACTTTAATTGCAGGCGTATTTGCCATTGGAAATATATTATTGATTACCGTTAAAGAAAGAACTAAAGAAATAGGAATCAGGCGGGCCTTAGGGGCAAAACCTTGGGAAATAAAGCGACAAATAATATTAGAATCTGTCTTTTTAACAAGCATTGCAGGCGCATTGGGGATCATTTCCGGAGGCATCGTTTTAATGATTATTGATGCCACCTTGGGAAAAGGAGATGAACCGGCTTTAACAAACCCAACAGTTGATATTCCCGTAATTTTAATTGCTGCGGCAACTTTAATCATATTAGGAACTTTAATTGGGTTGATTCCGGCGCAAAAAGCAGTAAGCATTAGGCCAATAGAAGCCTTAAGAGAAGAATAAATAATTAATAATTAACAATGAATAATTAATAATTCAATTTTTGAATTTTTCAATCATTAAATAAAAAATAACAACCATAAACTGAAAATCAATACCAATGAAAAAAACAATAATTTTTGGAACAATAGGAGTAGCACTTATAGCTGTTTTGGCATGGTTTGGTGCAAAGAACAGCAAATCTCCAATTCAATATGAAACAGAAAAACCATTCAAGACCAATATTGTCAGAAAAACGGTTGCCACAGGTAAAGTAATTCCTTTGGAAGAAGCAGAAATCAAGCCAAAAGTTTCAGGAATTATTGAAGAAATATTTGTTGTAGAAGGGGCAAAGGTTAAAGTTGGAGATCTGATAGCAACGATTAGAGTGGTACCAAATGTGCAATCTTTAAATAGTGCACAGGGAAGTGTTAAAACAGCCCAGCTTCGCTATGAAAATACGAAAACCTTGTTTGAAAGAAATGAAAATCTTTTTGAAAAAGGGGTTATCTCTAAACAAGAATTTGAAACAACAGAGTTAAACTTCAACAGCGCCAAGCAAGATTTAAATAATTCTCAAAATAATTTGGACATTATTAAAAAAGGTTCGGCAGCAGGTATGGGGAAAACTGCCAATACTTATGTTAAAGC
Source organism: Flavobacteriaceae bacterium (assembly GCA_016649745.1). GTDB lineage: Bacteria > Bacteroidota > Bacteroidia > Flavobacteriales > Flavobacteriaceae > Lutibacter. The sequence continues at coordinate 8,746 of JAENXD010000010.1, forward strand.
CGAAATCTCAGGAACAATTTTAGAAATACCCGTTCGTATTGGTACTCAGGTTATTGAAAGTAATACATTTAACGCAGGAACTACTATTGCAACCATTGCAGATATGTCTAAAATGATTTTTGAAGGAAAAGTCGATGAAGCGGAGGTGGGGAAAATTAAAAAAGGTACCGTATTGGAAGTGTCTTTAGGGGCTATTGAAAAGAAAAAATTTCCGGCAAAATTAAACTTTATAGCACCAAAAGGAACTGAAGAGAACGGTGCTGTGCAGTTTAAAATTAAAGGTGATCTAACTTTAGATGATGAATTTTTTGTTAGAGCAGGTTATAGCGCAAATGCTGACATCGTTTTAGAAAAGAAGGATAGTGTGCTTTCCATTAAAGAAGCCTTATTGCAATTTGATAAAAAAACAGATAGTCCTTTTGTTGATGTAAAAACTGGCGATCAGGTTTTTGAGCGAAGAGATGTAGAGTTAGGAATTTCAGATGGTATAAACGTCGAAATTATTAAAGGTGTTACCTTAACGGACGAGATTAAAATTTGGAATAAAACTTCAAAAAAAGAAGGTGAAGAGGAAGAGAATAATTAATGATTAATTTTAGTTTAAATTTTAAAGCGTTTTAATTTAAATTAAAACGCTTTTTTTATATCTTTATACAAATCCTTTAAAGGGGTTATGGATATTGTTCTTTTGGTAAAACTTTATGATTTTTATCAGCGGAAAATTAAAATAAAATTACGAATTTTAACATATAATAATTTAAAACCGATTCGAAAATGGAAAGTCAGTTAGTATTCTTAAGTGATCTGAACTTTAACTTAGATGTTTGGAAAAGAGAGTTGAAATTTCAACAAAGTGAAATGGATTATTTTGAAGAAAAGTTAGAGCATGTGGTCATGCGAAATCCCGGAAATGAAGTTCTGGTGCAATTAGAGGGTTTTCAAAATAAAATAATTCGGGAACGCGAAGTTATGGCGCATTTAAGGCATAGAATCAGGATGAAAAAGAGAGATTTGGCAATCCAAGGGCAAATTGAAAAAACTAATGACACTCAGTTTCACGAAAAGCAGGTTTTATTAAAAGATGAAATGCAAACATTTGTAAAAATGCATTATCAACTCAAGGAAAAGATGATGGATTTCTTTTTGAAGTATTTATAAATTCCATTTAAGGAATAAATAGGATAAAAAAATATCGAGGTTTTTGCCTCGATATTTTTTTGTTGATAACCCAAAACTTTGAGAAACCCAATTTTTACAAATTGAATTCTGTAATTGTTTTTTTAATGATAGAAACACAATCCAATAACTGTTCTTCATTTATCACCAATGGTGGCGCGAAACGAATGATGTTTCCATGAGTTGGTTTTGCCAATAACCCGTTGTCACGCAGTTTTAAACAGATATTCCAAGCGGTAGAACTGTCAGGGCTGTCATTAATAACAATGGCGTTTAACAAACCTTTACCACGCACCAATTTTATCAATGTTTGTGTATCAATAAACTTTTGCATTTTGAGTCTGAAAAGTTTTCCCAATTTATCGGCATTTTCAGCCAAAGCTTCATCCTTTATAACTTTAAGTGCCGCAATGGCCACCGCGGCAGCCAATGGATTTCCGCCAAAAGTTGATCCGTGTTGTCCAGGTTTTATAACCTCCATAATGTGGTTGTTTGCTAAAACTGCCGAAACCGGATAAACGCCGCCACTCAATGCTTTTCCTAAAATTAAAATATCAGGAATTACATTCTCATGATTAACCGCCAATAATTTTCCTGTTCTCGCAATTCCGGTTTGAACTTCATCAGCAATAAACAAAACGCCGTATCTTTCGCATAAAGCTTTTGCTTTTGCCAAATAGCCTTCCGCAGGTACATAAACACCGGCTTCACCTTGAATTGGTTCCACTAAAAATCCGGCAATATTTTTGCTTGATTTTAGCGCTTCTTCCAATGCTGCTATATTATCATAGTCAATTTTTATAAATCCTTCCGTAAAAGGTCCGAAGTTTTTACGTGCTTCTTCATCATTTGAAAAGGAAATAATGGTGGTTGTTCTTCCATGAAAATTATTTTTGCAAACAATTATTTCAGCCTTATTTTCAGGAATTCCTTTTTTCTCATAACCATATTTTCTGCAAAGTTTAATCGCGGTTTCAACAGCTTCAGCACCGCTATTCATTGGTAAAACTTTATCAAAACCAAAAAATTCAGTTACATATTTTTCATAGATACCAAGAACATCATTATAAAACGCCCGTGAAGTTAGCGTTAAATTACTGGCCTGATCATTTAAGGCTTTAATTATTTTTGGGTGGCAATGTCCTTGATTAACAGCTGAATATGCCGATAAAAAATCGTAATAACGCTTGCCGTCAACATCCCAAACATAAACACCTTCTCCTTTGGTTAAAACAACCGGTAAAGGATGGTAATTATGTGCTCCGTAATTATTTTCTAAATCAATAGCTTGTTGTGATGAAATTTTTTCTGAAACCATCATAGTAAAAATGTTAAAATTTAAAATCCTCAATTCCTCCTTCAGGAGAGAAATCATCCTCATATTGTTCGCAAATTACGAAATATTTTACTCTTATAAATGGGCTTAATTGTTTATTTTATCGATAAAAAGTGGCTTATAAAGAAGATTCTTATATTAATTAAAAATTTTGTTGTAAAAATAACATGCCTATTGAAATAAATTAGATAAATTTGTCCAACTAAATAAAAATTTAAGAAATGAAAAAATCAGTATTGATACTTGGATTGGTTGCATTGTTTTTTGTAAGCTGCGGTGAAACCAAAAAAGAAGAAATTAAAAAGGAAGTCGAAACAACAACTGAACCTGCTGTTGAAAAAGCGAAAGCATCAAGTGAAGAAATTGCTTTAGGACAAAAGTTATTTACAGAAAAAACTTGCGTCACTTGTCACCAACCGGATGTGAAAGTAATTGGGCCGTCTATAAAAGACATCAACAAAAAGTACACAGAAACTAACGGAAGCATTGTAGCATTCTTAAAAGGTGAAACTCCTGCAATTGTTGATACAGATCCTGGTCAGGTTGCCATTATGAAAGCAAATCTAGATGGTTTTGTAAAAAACTTAACCGGTGAGGAGCTTACTGCATTGGCGGTTTACATGAACAGTATAAACTAAAGAGCTTAAAATTATTAATTGAAAGCATCCCAAAATTTGGGATGCTTTTTTTATGCAAAAATGGTACATTTGCAACATGGCAAGAAAAAACAAGCAATTTATTTTTGAAAATATTGAAGTTATAGATGCGGGAGCGAAAGGCAAAACAATTGCCAAAGCTCCGGATGGATGTGTCATATTTTTATCGAATGCAATTCCTGGTGATATTGTAAATATTAAAACCGGAAAAAAAAGAAAAGCCTATTTTGAAGGTACCGCGATAAAATTTCATAAATATTCAGAAAAACGCACAGAACCCGTTTGTCAGCATTTTGAATTTTGCGGAGGTTGTAAATGGCAGGATATGGCTTATGAATACCAACTGGCCTACAAAGAAAAAGAAGTTATCAATAACTTGAAACGTATCGGGCATTTGGAGTTGCCAGTACCTACACCTATTTTAGGCTGCTCCAACACTTATTTTTATAGAAATAAAATGGAGTTTTCTTTCTCAAGTAACCGATGGTTAACTTTGGAAGAAATAAATTCTTCAGAAGAAATAGACAATAGAAATGCCTGTGGTTTCCACATTTCAGGAATGTGGGACAAAATTTTAGATATTGAAAAATGTCATCTTCAGGAAGATCCTTCCAACCAAATAAGAAATTTTGTCAAAGAATTCGGAATACAAAATGGACTCGAATTTTTCAATCCGAGGGAACAAACAGGTCTTTTACGAACTATCATGATTCGCATTTCATCAACAGGCGAAATAATGGTGGTAATTCAATTTCTAAAAGAGAATGAGGAAAAAAGGGAAGCTTTGTTGAATGCCCTAATTCAGGAATTCCCTCAAATTACATCGCTTCAATATGTAATTAATTCAAAAGGAAACGACACCTTATACGATCAGGATATTATTTTATTCAGCGGGCGTGACCATATTTTTGAAGAAATGGAAGGCCTTAAATTTAAAATTGGTGCAAAATCATTTTATCAGACAAATTCTGCACAGGCCTATGAATTGTACAAAATTACACGTGATTTTGCCAATTTAACAGGAAATGAAATTGTGTACGATTTTTATACGGGCACGGGAACCATCGCACAATTTGTGGCTCAAAACGCCAAAAAAGTGATTGGCGTAGAATCGGTTCCAGAAGCCATAGAAGATGCGAAGCAAAATGCAAAATTGAACAATATAAAAAATGTTGAATTTTTCGCAGGGGATATGAAAGATGTTTTTAATAATCATTTTATTAAAACGCACGGACAGCCAGATGTGATTATTACCGATCCGCCACGTGACGGAATGCATAAAAATGTTATAGAAAAAATGCTGGAAATCTCTCCCAAACGCATTGTTTACGTAAGTTGCAATTCGGCAACACAAGCCCGTGATTTGTCGTTAATGAAAGATCAATATAATATTATTAAAACTCAGGCAGTTGATATGTTTCCGCAAACACACCACGTTGAAAATGTTGTACTTTTGGAATTAAAAACAAAGCAGTTATGAAAAAATATTTAATATTGTTACTCATCTTGTGTTTTTCCCTTATAAATTGTGAAAAAGACGATATTTGTATTGAAGCAACTACACCAAAATTAATTATTGTTTTTTATAACGATTCAATTCCCGCGGATAAAAAGAAGGTAGATTCTTTAACGGTTTGGGCCGAGGGCAAAGCAAATATTTATGAGAATAAATCGATTGATTCCATTACTATTCCTTTGGATTTAGCCAAAAACAGTTCGCTTTATCAATTTAAATCGGGTGCTTTAATTGATACAATTAATTTTACCTATGACAGAAAAGATATTTTTGTTTCTCGTTCTTGCGGCTATAAAACCACTTTCGAAAATTTACAAATAGAAAGCAGGAGCGCAAATTGGATAAAAAACGACACCATTAAAAATTCAACCATAGACAATGAAACAGCTGTTCATCTTACTATTTTTCATTAGTTTTTTGGGTACTTCAACTGCCCAACAAAAAACAGATACCGTCAAAACGAAAGAAAGTTACGGATTGCGGGTTGGCATTGACTTGAGTAAACCTTTAATTTCATTCTTGGAACCCGAATCAAAAGGATTGGAACTTGTTGGAGATATTCGTGTTTTAAGAAACTATTATGCGGCTGTTGAACTGGGTTTTGAGGATAAGACCTCTAAAGAAGATTATATGAATTATACCACAAAAGGTTCCTATATAAAAGCAGGGGTGAATTACAATGCCTATAAAAACTGGAAAGGGATGACCAATGAAATTTATGTTGGAGTGAGGTATGGGTTTAGTATATTTAATCAAACATTAAACAGTTACACACCAAATGTAAAAGGAACTTATTTTATTCCTGCTGAAGTATTACCAAATACCGAATTTAAAGATTTATCTGCACATTGGGCTGAATTGGTTTTTGGGTTGAAAGCCGAAACATTTAAAAATTTATATTTAGGCTTTAGCTTTAGTTTCAAAACAATGATCAGCACCAAAGAACCAACTAATTTTAAAAATCTATATGTTCCAGGTTTTAACCGTGTTTATTTAAACGACACCGGATTTGGCATAAATTACACGTTAAGTTACCTAATTCCAATTATTAAAAGAGAAAAGTAAGTAGGAATCCTGTTAAAAATTAATCCTTTTCGGCTTATGAAAAATATTTCAAGTGTAGATTTAGGTTTTTTTTTGAATAAACGTTTAAGAGAAATGGGCTTGTTAAAATGAAGATAAATAAGATAGTTTCATTTTTTACATTTGGTATATTTCTGCTTTTGGCAGGTGCCATTTCAAAGCTGTTTAATTGGTTCCAAGCGAATTTAATGATGGGTATCGGACTCGTTTTTGAACTTTTGGCAGTCTTGCTATTTGTCTGGAAAAAGATCAATAATAAATAATCTTTCCCTAATTTAGCGTATATTTTTTTGTATTGATAATGAGTAAAAAAAAATCAAACAGTTTAGAAGATTTGGGCGGATTTGTTTTTTCAACAAATGACAATTTTGAATTTGAAAAAGAAGAGGGTCAGCCGTTGTTGCCACCCAAAAAACAGCATTTAGAAGCCTTATTTTCCAATAAAGGAAGAGGAGGGAAGACAGTCACAGTAATTAAGGGTTTTGTGGGTTCTGAAGAGGATTTAAAAACGCTGGGAAAACTACTTAAAACAAAATGTGGCGTTGGAGGAAGCGTAAAAGACAATGAAATTATAATTCAAGGAAATTATAGAGATAAAATAATGGAAATCCTTAAAAAAGAGGGATATAATATAAAACGCGTAGGCGGATAAATTATGAATAAAATAGCAGCTTCAGAATTAATTCTGAACCCCGATGGAAGTGTGTACCACTTAAATTTAAAACCTGAAAACATTGCTGCCAACATTATTTTTGTTGGCGATCAAAACAGGGTGCCAAAAATTGCCGCGCATTTTGAATCTATCGAATTTGAAACCCAAAAAAGAGAATTCAGAACCATTACCGGCACTTATAAAGGAACAAAATTTTCAGTAATCTCAACAGGCATTGGTCCTGACAATATTGATATTGTGATGAATGAACTTGACGCTTTGGTAAATATTGACTTAAAAACACGAACTGTAAAAACCGCACATACTAAATTAAATATTGTCAGAATAGGTACTTCTGGTTCTTTGCAAAGTGATATTCCCGTGGATAGTTTTGTGTTGGCAAAATACGGACTGGGTTTTGACGGACTAATTCATTCTTATGATTGTGAGCATATTTTAGAAACTGAAATGGAAGATGCTTTTATTAAACACACCAATTGGAGCCCACGAAAATCAAGACCGTACCTTGTGAAAGGCAGCGAATTATTAATACAGAAGCTACACAGCGACAAGATATTTGTTGGCGTTACCGCAACTGCAGGCGGTTTTTACGGCCCTCAAGGACGCGTGCTTCGTTTGGCAATACAAGATCCTTCATTAAACAACAAAATTGACAATTTTGAATTTGATGGTTATAAAGTGACAAACCTTGAAATGGAAACTTCCGCTATTTACGGCCTGTCCAAATTATTGGGGCATGAAGCCTGTTCCATGAATGCCATTATTGCCAATAGAGCCAATGGAACTTTTAGTGAAGATCCGTATAAACCTGTTGAGGAGTTGATTATTTATACCTTAAACAAATTAACTTCATAAAATAATTGTTATATTTCAACGTTTTTAATTAATAAAATTACTCATAAAATGAAAAAGATAGCTTTATATTCATTAGGAATTGCGTTTTCAGCACTATTGTTTAGTTCATGCAAATCTTCCCAAAAAGGTTGCGGATTGACAAGTGATGCACAAAAAATGGAACAGTCAACTTCAAATAAAGCTATGGTTAAAGCTGAAGTTTAATCCTTAAATTTAAGAATATTGAAAATTCGCTATTTGGCGGATTTTTCTTTTTATAAACTATCGTGAAATGAATAAATATTTGTAATACTTTCATTTTCATTGAAAGTATGTATCTTTGCAGAAGTTTAAAAAATTTAGAAAATGGATAACGGATTATACGCAAAATTTAACACCTCAAAGGGGGAAATATTGGTAAACTTAGAATTTGAAAAAACACCGGGAACAGTTGGTAACTTTGTTGCTTTGGCTGAAGGGAATTTGGAGAATAAGATTAAACCACAAGGAACACCATACTATAACGGATTAAAATTTCACAGAGTTATTCCAGATTTTATGATTCAGGGAGGTTGCCCGTTGGGAACTGGAACCGGCTCACCGGGTTACAGCTTTGAAGATGAATTTCATCCGGAATTAAAGCACAATCGCCCAGGTATTTTATCTATGGCAAACTCAGGGCCTGCTTCAAACGGAAGTCAGTTTTTTATAACTCATGTTGCCACGCCTTGGTTAGACAATAAGCATACCGTTTTTGGTAAAGTTATTGAAGGTCAGGATGTTGTTGATAAAATTGCTCAAAATGACAAATTAGAATCTGTTGAGATTATCAGGGTTGGTGAAGCTGCTGAAAAGTTTAATGCTGTGGAAGCCTTTAGAACTTTTGAAGGTTCTCGGGAAAAAAGAGAGGTTGAAGCAAAAAAAGCGATGAAAGCACAAATGGATAAAATTGCTGCCGGATATGATGAAACGCCAAGCGGTTTGCGTTATAAAATTCTGCAGGAGGGAAGTGGCAAAAAAGCAACAAAAGGAAGTGTGGTTTCTGTACATTATAAAGGTCAATTATTGGACGGAACTGTTTTTGATTCTTCTTATCCTCGTAAACAACCCATTGATTTTGAATTGGGCGTTGGACAGGTTATTTCTGGTTGGGATGAAGGCATTCAATTGTTAAAAGTAGGGGATAAAGCACGTTTTGTGATTCCTTCAAATTTAGCCTACGGAAGTCAGGGTGCCGGAGGCGTTATTCCTGCGGATGCTACTTTAATTTTTGATGTGGAATTGATGAAAGTAAAATAAATTGTAAAAAATAATTTTAAAAATCGTCTAAAACAATAGGTTCTAGACGATTTTTTTTATTTTTACGTATCAATTTTTCTTATTATGAAATTAAAAGGAAGTATTTCGATTTTATTATTTACGTTAATATTCAGTTGCAGTTCGAATTCAAATAGTTCTGAATTTATTAAAAAAGCAACAGGTAGGTATTTATATAATTCAGATGAAATAGTTGAAGTATATTTTAATGAAAATAAACTATATTTAAAATGGCGTGGCGCAAAAAAAATTAAACCATTAAAAGTGAATGACTCCACCTTTTTCGTTAAGGAAATGAATGAAAAAATTCAATTTTTAACAAATCTGGAAAACCAAAACCTTTATATTGTACTGGTTCCAAAAGAAGAAGATAAGTCCATCAACTATAATTTTATTAAACTGAAAGAAAATGAAAAAGTGCCGAGCGAATATTTGGCAAACAAGCACTATGACAAAGCGCTCGAGGGTTATTTAGCCATAAAAGAAAAGGATTCATTGGACAGTTCAATAGATGAGAATTATTTAAATTCGATTGGATATAAAGCGTTACGTGAGAAAAACTTTGAGATGGCAAAAGCAATTTTCAAAATAAATGCAGCGTTGTATCCTAATAGCTCCAATGTTTATGATAGCTTGGCGGAGGCCTATATGAAAAGTGGAGATACTATTATGGCTATCGAAAATTACAAAAAATCTTTGGTGTTGGATTCCGGGAATTCCGGGGCAAAGCGAATAATAAGCAAACTGGAAAATAAGGAATAACGTTTGAAAAATAAAAATTTCCAATAGGTCAACCTCAAATTTCTTCAACAATAACAGCTACTCACATAAATGAATGGATTTAACCATTGAAAACGTTCCGATGAGCTTGAAGAATTGGTAAAAAAATTGAACTCCGAGGATTATGTTTACACACTTTTTAGGATAGTGTCATTATGCGCATATCATCAACCTGATAACCCTGAAAAATTGGAAATAAAGCTAAAGTGCTTTTAATGTTCATGTCTTCTGCTTTTTCCTGAATCTCTTTTGCTATTTTTACCAGTTGGCGGTTTAATGCTATAAGTAAAACTTAACATCGCATACGTACCTAAGTTTTTACGGAAGGTTTCTTGAAAATAATTAGCAGAACTGGATCTGTCAATATCCACATCTTTATCTAAAATATCCAACACTTGTAATTTTAAATTTCCTCGTTTTCCTTTCAAAAAAGCATACTCTAAAGCTACATTCCAAATTGGTACTGTTTGAGAATCAAAATTATTATCGGTATATAAAGAATAATCAAATTGTGAATTAAAATTTAAACTATTGGTGATATCCCAATCTAGTTTTGTGAAATAATTTTGTTTAAAATAATCTCTATTTTTTTTCTGTAAAGAATACGTTGTTTTATTAACATCAAAATTAGCGCCAACAGTTAAATCTATATTGTTTTTGTTTTCATTACTTAAACTCAAACCAAACCCACTATTTTTACTATTCGTTTTATTATAAGCATCATCAATAATTGTCACATATTCATCTAAATTAGCATTTAACCTTACATTATATCGTATCCCGAATTTTTTAATTTTTCGACTAAAATAAATATTCCCTCTTAAATTTGATTTTGATCCGTAATTTTCAAAAGTTGAATTTTGAATATACGTTTCTGTATCAATAGCTCTATTTGTAACAATTGCATTTGTTGTATTACTATAATTTAAAGAGGAGAAAAAACTGGTAGCCGAAGTAAAATTATGTGAATAAAACATAAAACTATATTCATCAGATTCTTCTGGGGTTAAGGCTACATTTCCTACTGAAATATAAAAAGGATTAAAATTGTTTACAACAGGAGAAACTTGAGAAGAACTTGGTAAATCTATTGATTTATTATAACGAAATCTAATTCTTTTACCCTTTTTAAACTCATAACTTATCATCGCTTTAGGCACTAAATTTGAATAGTTATTATCAACTACATTTCCGCTTTCCAAATCTAATTTTTGGTCCAAATTCTCAAATGAACCCGACAAATAAACTTGAAATTTATCATTACTATACACATAGCCTAATTGATTTTCAAAAGATTGTGTATTGTAATCAGTATTATAGCGAAAAAGATTTTGATCAACAGAATTTATAGCTTTATTTTGATTCAAAAGTTCATCACTATTTTTAGCATTGATATTTGTTGAAAAACTTATAAAATGATGCTCCACTATTGGCTCCATATACCTTAAAGATGCCTTGTAATTTAAAGACTTATTTTTTTCATTTCTAATCGTCTCTTCATCCAATTCATATTTAGTACTTACATCATCAACATTAAACGTACTCAATAATTTCTGATAATCTGTATCATTACTATTTGAAAATGAAATACCACTTCCAAATCTAAAATTACGACCTTTTTCATTCATTTTTTTTCGGTAAGAAAAAGATAAACCACCATTATTTCTGTCATCTTTACTACTAGAATTTCCAATACTATTGGTATTTTCAATAGCATTCTCATCAAAATACACACTTGAATTGCTATTATTTGCTTCTCGTATATCGTTTTTAAAATCCCCTCTTAATTCCAAATAGGCATCTTTTTTAGACCTATCTCTCAAACTAAAATTTAGATTATGATTGTTGGAAATGTTTTCACTTTTATTCTCTTTTTCTGAGGAAAACGTTGTGTTATTGGTAAATTCAGTTCTGTTTGAAGACTCTTCTTGTTGATTATCGGAATAACCATAATGATAATCTATATTAAAATCTAAATCTTTTTTAAATTCATAATTATAATTTGCGCCAGTAGTTCCCGTCGTTAAAAACCCACTCTTATTGCTATCTCTGCTCCCATCTCTATTAAAAACTGTAGCACCCGTATTGTTAATGTTATTTAATTTTCCAAATACTGCTAATTGTGATTTCTGTGTAAATCTATTTATATCTACATTTGTAGAATATCGCTCATTTGTTCCTAAACCAGCTCCAAACTTTCCAAAATAACCCGTTTTTTTGCCTTCTTTTAAAACTAAATTTATAATTTTATTTTTTTCACCATCTTTAATCCCTGTTACTCTTGTATCATCACTTTCTTCATCAATTATTTGTATACTTTTAATTGCATCAGCATTCAAATTTTTTAAAGCAATTGACATATCATTACTAAAAAACTCTTTCCCATCTACCAAAATTTTGGTAATATCCTTTCCTTGAGCATTGACGGTTCCATCTGTAGAAATTTCAACACCAGGTAACTTTTTAATTAAATCCTCAACATTATCATCTTGTCGAATCTTAAATGCTTTTGAATTAAAAGCAACCGTATCTTGCTTAATTTGTATTGGAATTATAGCATTAATAACAATTTCATTTAGCCTTTTAATTTCATTTTTTAATTCTATTAAACCCAAATCTATTTCTTTATTTTTAAAAATTATCATTTTTTGAAGGGGTTCATAAGTCATTAAATACACTTGAATTAAATAATCTCCATCTTTAATTTCAGACAGATTAAACATACCTTTTCCATCTGTGGATGTATATTTCACTAATAATGAATCCTTTGGTTGAAGTAATGCTATTGAAACAAATTCTAAAGGTTTTTTTTCTTCATCTAAAACAATTCCTTTAACATTTTGAGAAAATGTATGTTGCGTGATTAAAATAATTACTAAAAAAAGAAAAGTAACATCGTATCGTTTAAATTTTAAAAACATAATATAGGTATTTGATATAGACTTTAGAAAATCGTAATTTTTTTAATATCTTTATAAAGATATTTATGATGTAAATTTCCAATAATAATTTTAGAAAACTTTCATGTGAACGTTAAAGAACGTTAATGTTTGTTAAACAGATCAGATAAATGAAAACAAGAGAACAATGGTTTAGTGAATATGCTGTTAGTCATCAAAATAAAACAAATCAATTGATACATTTTATTTGTGTACCCGCCATATTTTTTAGTATTGTAGGAATGTTAATGAGTATTCCTTCTGAATCCATTTCGAATTTCACAAAAATTGACAATCCTTTTTTAGAGAATTGGGCAGCGCCCGTTTTAATTTTATTGCTTATTTTTTACATCCGATTGTCATTTTCAATTTTTGTAAGAATGTTGACTTTTTCAATCATCTGTTTGGTGGGGAATTATTTTTTGTCAATTTACCTTCCTTTATTTTACGCTTCATTATCTATTTTTATATTGGCTTGGATTGGTCAGTTTTACGGACATAAACTGGAAGGAAAAAAGCCGTCATTTTTTAAAGATCTACAGTTTTTATTGATTGGACCCGCTTGGGTATTTGAAAAAATTTCAAAAAAGAGAAAACAAATTTTACAATGAAAAAGATATTGCAATTACTTTTTATTTTGTTTTTTAATTTTATGTGCGGCCAAGAGGGAGTATATGAAATTTTAAACACCTCTGTAAACTCTAAATTCGCTGAATTGGGAGTTACTTATGCAAGCAAAAATTCTGTAATATTTGCTTCGTCCAAAAATGGTAATAATGGAAGACGCATAAATAATCGCCAACTTTCTTTAGAGTTGTATCACGGTTTGATAACTGAAAATGGCGACATTATTCAAACGGATAGGTTTTCAAAAGAAATAAACAACAAGTTTTTCGAATCTGACATTTCTTTTACGCCCGATTTCAAAACCATATATTTTACGTGGAATAATTTTTATAATACTGTAAAATTGAAAGATTCGGCAAAATGGAAACCATTGTACATGTTTAAAGGGTCTATTAATGAAAATTTTGAAATTTCTAATATAACGCCATTACCTTTTAACAGCAAAGAATATTCCGTGAAAAGTCCCAGAGTTAGTAAAGATGGACAAAAATTGTATTTTGTTTCGGATATGCCGGGTGGTTTAGGCGAAACAGATATTTATGTGGTGGGTATTTATAATGGAATAAGTTTCAGTGCTCCAAAAAATTTAGGACCGACAGTTAATACGGAGCTATCCGAATTATTTCCTTACATAGATGAAAACAATACGCTATATTTTGCTTCAAACGGGCATAAAGGTAAAGGAAGATTGGATATTTTTAAAAGTGAATATATTGACGGAAATTTTCAACAAGCTAAAAATTTGCCACCTCCCATAAACAGTAAATATGATGATTTTGCTTTTGTAATAGATATTAACTCAAATTCGGGCTATTTTACTTCAAATCGCGATGGAGGCAAAGGTGGTGTTGATATTTATGCATTTAAGAAAAACAAGCCAATATGTGCACAAACCATCACTATTTTAGTCTTAAATGAATCTAATGAACAACCTTTGGAAAAAGTTGCCGTTTCCCTATTTCAAAATAATACTTTGATTGAAAAACAAACGAACACCAAAAATTCAAACTATAAATTCAATATTGACTGCAATAAAACCTATAAAATTGTCGCAGAAAAGAAAAACTTTGAAACTGCCGAAATAACAATTATAACTGATGGAAAACACAATGCAGAAATAATAAATACGTTTAAATTAAAACCTGTTGAATAAATTCAATTGTTAAGCGGAACTGTTTTGGGGAAAGAGACAAATTTGCCGCTTTCAAATGCAATGGTCAAAATACACCTCGGAAAGGAATTGTTGAAAGGATCAATTTAGATGCCAATGCAGTTTTTAACTACAAATTGTTATGTGATCCCCAATATCGAATCAAAGTATCGTTAAAAGATTATTACGATGCTGTTTCTGAAGTGAAAACTTCAAGCAAGCATGATGAATCGTTAAACTTGATGGTGAAATTGGAATCTTCCGTTGAATTTGTTTCTGATCAGGATCAAAAAATGATTAAAACCAAATCAATTTATTTTGATTTATATCAATCGAAAATTAGATTAGATGCTGCTATTGAACTCAATAAAGTGATTGCCATTTTAAGGAAATATCCAAACCTTAAAATTGAAATAAAATCGCATACCAATAGTAAGGCTGCAGCCTTACCATAATATGCAACTCTCAAACAAAAGGACGCAAGCGACAATGGATTATATTATTGCAAACAGAATTGACAAAAGCAGGATTTCAGGCAGGGGATATGGAGAAACCCAACTGTTGAACAATTGTGTTAAAGGCGTTAAATGTACTGAAGCTGAGCACCAAATGAACGGAAGAACTGAATTTATTATTAGCGAGGAATAATTATGACAAAACCAGAAATTACATTTGAAGATTTTAATAAAGTCGACATCAGAATAGGGACTATCATTGAGGTTAATGAATTTCCGAAAGCGAAAAAACCAGCTTATCAGTTAACAATAGATTTTGGGGATTTGGGAATTAAAAAATCGAGTGCGCAAATAACACAATTATATTCTAAAGAAGCTTTGCTGAATAAGCAAATATTGACCGTCGTCAATTTTAAAAAAAAGCAAATTGCCAATTTTATAAGTGAATGTTTGGTGTTGGGCATTGAAAATGATAAAAAGGAAATTGTGCTCTTACAGGCATCACAATCAGTTATTAATAAAGGTGAGCAAGTAAGTTAATTGCATTTTTTATAAAAAAATCGGGTACATATCCATTGAATATGTACCCGATTTAAAATTTATAATGAAATAGAATTACATGTTTTTAAGCTCGCTCACTAATTCGGTTAAAGCAGCTTTTGCATCACCAAATAGCATAGAAGTTTTTTGGTTGAAGAATAATTCATTTTCAATTCCGGCATATCCTGGATTCATACTTCGTTTATTTACGATAATATGTTTGGCGTTTTCAACGTCTAAAATAGGCATCCCGTAAATCGGACTAGAAGGATCGTTATGCGCTGCAGGATTCACAACATCGTTTGCCCCAACAATCAATACCACATCTGTATTAGGAAATTGCGGATTGATATCATCCATTTCTATTAACTTATCGTAAGAAACATTGGCTTCTGCCAATAACACATTCATATGTCCGGGCATACGACCTGCAACAGGGTGAATGGCATATTTTACATTAACGCCTTTTTTAGTCAAGAGTTCCTCAAGTTCGTGAATTACGTGCTGTGCTTGAGCAACAGCCAAACCATAACCCGGAACAATTACCACATTGGTTGAGTAATTCATCATTACAGCGGCATCACTTGCGCTTGTTTTTTTGATGGTTCCGCCAGTTTTTCCAACAGTTGCTGTAGCGGCATCTCCACCGCCTCCAAAAGCGCCAAATACAACACTTCCCAATGATCGATTCATTGCTTTACACATGGCGAAAGTTAAAATTAATCCGGCCGAACCCACTAAGATACCGCCTACCAACATCACCATATTTCCATATAAAATCCCTGTAATTGCCGCAGCAATACCGGTTAAGGAGTTTAAAAGGGAAATTACAACTGGCATATCTGCACCTCCAATTGGAGCTACAAACAAATAGCCATATATTAAGGAGGCAATCAACAAAATATAGATTAAAACCAAACTATCAGTATTCATCATAACAATGTATGCTCCAAATGCAACAAGTGCTAAAAAGAGTATATTATTAATGAGATTGTAGTTTGGAAGTCGGAGATCTTTCATGGAGCCATTTAATTTTGCCCAAGCCACGATACTTCCTGTAAAAGTAATGCTTCCTATGATAATGGCAGATAAAATAGTGGTTACTATGGATGATGAAGCTTTATTTACATCATCTACGCCTACGTTTTTACTGAATTCAACCAAACCGATTAATAAGGCGCTTCCACCTCCAAAACCATTAAATAAAGACACCAATTCAGGCATTTTTGTCATTTTAACTTTCATTGCCATAAACCAGCCTATAATTGATCCCAATAAAATAGCGACTATAATCAGGGAATAGACCAATGTTGAAACTGTTTGAAATAATGGCACAGTTTGGGTAATTCCGTCTGTGACAATCTCTTTTTCCTGTAAAAATAAAGTTGCTATAATAGCGAGAACCATACCGGTTCCAGAAATTAAATTTCCTTTTTTTGCTGTTGCAGGATGCCCCAACATTTTTAAACCGATAATAAAAGTTACGGTTGCAATCAAATAGATAATACCTAATGCTATACTCATTATTTTTTCTTTTTAAACATTTGTAACATTCTGTCAGTCATGGCAAAACCGCCGACCACATTTATCATTCCCAGCACTACGGCAACAAATCCTAATGCCAATGCAATATAATGGGTTGGATCTGACTGAAGCATGACTATAATTGCGCCAACAATCACAACGCCGGAAAGCGCATTTGCACCCGACATTAATGGCGTATGCAAAACCGTTGGTACATTTTTGATTAATTCAACCCCAATAAATATGGCCAATATCAGGATGTATAATAAGTCGAGATTATTGCTGATAAATTCTATTAATTCATTCATGATTTATTTAGTTTTTAGTTTTTTCTAATTTTTCCTTCATGCACAATTAAAGTTCCATCGGTAATTTCTTCTTCCAATTCCCACTTAAATTGATTATTTTCAGTTAAATGCATCAAGAAGTTATACATATTTTTACCAAATAACTCGCTGGCATTTGTTGAAACGCTTACAGGAGCCATAGTAGATCCAATAATTTTTACGCCATGTTTGATGACTGTTTTATCCAATTCACTCCCTTCGCAGTTTCCGCCTTGAGCAGCAGCCAGGTCAATAATTACAGCACCATTTTTCATTTGTTTTACTTGTTCTTCGGTAATTAATACCGGAGCTTTTCGTCCTGGAACCATTGCTGTGGTAATTACCAAATCAGCTTCAAATAAAGATTTGTTAACAGCTTCTTTTTGTCGGCGAGCATAATCTTCGGAAGCTTCTTTGGCATAACCGCCTTCAGATTCTTCACCGGTATTGTCCACCGAAATAAATTTTGCTCCTAATGATTCCGCTTGTTCTTTGGTTTCCGTTCTAATGTCTGTGGCCATAACAACAGCACCTAAACGTTTTGCGGTTGCAATTGCCTGTAAACCGGCAACGCCAATACCGTAAATTAAGACTTTTGAAGGGATTATTGTTCCTGCTGCAGTCATCATTAACGGAAATATTTTGGTTATTTCATTTGCTCCTACAATAACCGCTTTGTAGCCTGCCAAGTTGCTTTGTGAACTTAAAACATCCATATCCTGTGCTCTTGATATACGTGGCATGGCATCCATAGAAAATGCTGTTGCTCCTGTTGCGGCGATGGCTTCGATAAGTTTCGGATTTGACAAATAATATAACTGGCTCATTAAGATTTGACCTTTTTGAACCAATTTTAAATCTTCTTCATCAAAAGGATTGATTTTTATAAGAACATTGGATTCCTTAAAAATGTCTGATCTATTTTTAACAACAGCTCCAACAAGGTCATAGTCTGAATCTTTAAATGACGAAGCAATACCTGCATCTTCTTCAACCAAAACTTCAAATCCTTTTGCAATGAGCAGTTTGGCTATATTAGGTGAAATCGCTACCCGATTATCTCCTTTTTGTGTTTCTTTTAAAACGCCTATTTTCATATATGTAAGGTTTTATTGTATAAAATTATATGGAATGTTTATTTTGTTCATTTGAATTAAAAATGGAAAGTTTGTAAAAAGAAGAAAATCAGGCAAAAAGCCTGTTTCAAATTTATGGAAGCTACCTTTATAAAGCAAATTATTAAAAATGCCAAAAATCACAACGAACACACAACAAATATAATTTAGTGTCGATTGAAATTTCTTCATTTTTTTTGCTTTTTAAATATAAGATGCAAAGGTACTGAAATATTCAATTATATAAATTAATAACAAATACAATTTTAGGAAATTAGCGTTTTTTTTGAATTTATATCAGCAAATGGGTCGATTATTCTTATTTAATTCCTCAAATATCTGTTCAAATTATCTTTTTTAATAAAAACCATAAAAATAGCCTGAAAAATTTCACCTCCTGTTTTTTTTAAACTATACTTGTATTGGATAGATTTTAAGTTTGAGTTTTGAGAATTCAACTGCTTAATTGTAAAATTTATGAATGAGTAAATAAGGTCTTTATTCAATTTTATGGATGTAAAATAACACACATTGCAAATTAAAATTACTTTTTTAGGTACGGGAACTTCTCAGGGAATTCCGGTTATCGGCAGTACACACCCCGTTTGTTTATCTACCGATAAGCGTGACAAGCGTTTACGCGTTTCAATTCTGGTGGAATGGGAGGGCTTTACGTATGTGGTAGATTGCGGGCCGGATTTCAGGTATCAGATGTTGCGTGCGAATGTCACTAAAATTAATGGTGTTTTATTTACGCACATCCATGCGGATCATACAGCAGGATTAGACGATTTGCGTCCTTTCAGCGCCAAACTTGGTGCTGTACCAATATATGCAAAAAAGGAGGTGTTAAACAATTTGGCCCAGCGTTTTAATTATATTTTTAATGATGAAAATAAATATATAGGAGCGCCAAGCGTGCAACAGAACGAAATTAAAAACGAACCTTTTTTTATTGAAAATTTAAAGATGATTCCTGTTGAAGTTTTACATGGAGATTTGAAAATTTTCGGATATAGGTTTAACAATATTGCTTATTTAACCGATGTTAAAGCCATTTCTGATGAAGAAAAATTAAAACTCCTAAATTTAGATATTTTGATCATCAATGCGCTCAGAATTCAAACACATCCTACGCATTTAAATTTGGAAGAAGCTATAGCGCTCAGCCAAGAACTAAAACCAAAAAGGACCTATTTAACCCATATCAGCAATCGCTTGGGATTTCATGCAGAAGTGGAAAAAACACTTCCCGAAAATGTGTTTTTGGCTTATGACGGATTGGTTGTTAAAGTTTAGCGGCTTTTGATTTATTAAAAACCGCTAGTTTTTCATAATTTCTCTTTATTTCAGAATATTTTCAATTTCCTTTAGATTTTTTGATGAAAATTGCAAATTATCCAATGCTTTTAAGCTATCCAATAACTGTTCGGGTTTGCTTGCGCCGACCAAAATTGAGGTGATTCGTTTGTCTTTTAACAACCAGGCAATAGCCATTTGCGCCAAACTTTGCCCTCTTAATATTGCAATTTCGTTGAGCTGGGACACTTTTGAAATCAGTTTTTTATCAATTTGTTCAGTTTTTAAATAACGACCATCTTTTACTGCTCTGGAATCTTCAGGAAAACCCTTTAAATATTTATCGGTTAAAATTCCCTGACTTAAAGGTGAAAAAGCAATGGCGCCAACACCTTCATTTTCCAACACCTCTAAAAGTCCGTTTTCAACCCACCTATCCATCATATTATATCTTGGCTGATGAATTAAACAAGGCGTTCCCAAATCTTTCAAAATTTTCGTTGCCTTTAAAGTATCTTCAGCACTATATTGTGAAATTCCCACATAAAGTGCTTTTCCTTGACGCACAATATGATCCAGAGCACTCATAGTTTCTTCCAACGGCGTTTCAGGATCTGGTCTGTGATGGTAAAAAATATCGACATAGTCGAGTCCCATTCTTTGTAAACTTTGGTCTAAACTTGAAATCAAATATTTTTTGGAGCCAAAATTTCCATAAGGTCCTGGCCACATATCCCAGCCGGCTTTGGTAGAGATAACCAATTCATCTCTGTAAGGTTTAAAATCTTTTTTAAAAATAGTGCCAAAATTGGATTCGGCGGCACCGTAAGGCGGACCGTAATTATTGGCCAAATCAAAATGTGTGATTCCGTTGTCAAAAGCGCATTTTAATAAATTTCGGGCATTTTCAAAGTTGTCTGTAAATCCGAAATTATGCCACAAACCTAAAGAAATTTCAGGAAGCAACAAGCCGCTTTTCCCGCAGCGTCTGTAATTCATTTTATCGTATCTTGTTTCTTTTGGCTGATATTTTTTTTTGCCGGAAACACCAAATAGTTTGCTCATTTTCGTTTATTTTGAGTGTGTTATATTTTTGTTGAAATTAATCAAATTTTACCATGTTCAGAAAAATAATGAACTTTTCAAAGGTACTAAAAACTTACGGTTGGTTTTTTAAACAGTAATAAATTAATGATTAGCTTGTGACAAATTAATAACTTTACCAAAGTATAGTGGCTTTAAAATAGTTGCTGTTCACCAAAATAGACAAAACATTCAATCGTTTCACGTTTAATCAGATAGAAATAAATGAAAACAACTTTAAATAGAAATAAAATAGGAATAATTCTTATTGTTTTATTTAACCTTTTTGCTTGTGAAAATAATAAAATAGAAATTGCAACAGGGCTGGAAGGCATAGTTTACAGGGGGCCAATAAATCCGGTTGAAATAGAGCGTCAGGTTAATGATGCCCCATTTAGCGCTTTATTTCATGTTTACAATTTAAAAAATAAATTGATAACATCCTTTTCATCAAATGAAGTTGGGGAGTTCAGTGTAATGCTGGCGCCAGGAAACTATAAAATAATTCCAGACAAGTCCGCACCAATTATTAGTGCGGCGTCTCAAGTTAAAGAAATTACAGTTAATCCAACTGGAATAACCAACATAGACTTGTATTTTGATACAGGTATTCGGTAAATTCCTTTTTTATTTGTTTAAATAAAAGTTTATCAGTTTTAAAGCCAAAATTTTGGTTATGCTGTTTACTTAAACTTAATTATTTACTTATTCAACCTTTTTCGAAAAAATAGGACAAATATGAGAATTATGATTAGCGGAACAAGCCATATTCCATATCCCATTCCCCAATAATTGTGATCCATCATGATTATTTGTTTTTAATATTAAACGAACTTATTTTAAACCCGAAACCTTAAAGTCCGGCGTAATTAATTCTAATGATTGCTCAAACGACCAATTTTAGAGTCAAGAGTTGTTTTTAACTTAGCTATTGCACCCTCAACTGCCTGTTCATGGTCATTTGCAATGTTTGTAACAGCTATTGGTTTCATTCCTTCCAATCTTGCTTCAATCACACATCGTTTATCATTGAGTGCATCTTTATGTCCGTTTTCATCAGAAAGATGAACTTCCAACCTTGTAATATGGTCGCTAAATCTGCTTAATTCTTCAGAAATTTGGCTTTGTAATTGAGCTCTGAATTCTTTGTGTACCGTTAAATTATTGTCTGAATTTATTTGAATTGTCATAATTATAAATTTTTTTTTTGTGAAACTTTTTAATTGAAGTATCCACCAATGTTATTAATGAAATTAATTTGATATTGAATTTTTAGGAGCATTGTCCAAGTACAACCCAAATAATAATAAAAATGATTACCGTACTGAAGCAGCCTCCACCTAATTTATGAGCTCCGAAACCGGCAATTAAGCCTTTGAATATATTGTTCATACAATTGGATATTAGGTTATTTTTTTATAAAACTTTCTTATCATTTATCTGGTACAATATTCACAGCGATTACAGTAAATTTTGTTAATTGAAAATCTGTTCAACACAGAATGTTTTTTTATTAAACGATACTACAAAAATGGAAAATTTTATAAACATTAGTGTTACATAACTTTAGATAAAAGTTACATGATTCACAGATTTATACTAATGTAAAAATTAAAATTTTATCGAATAAATTAAAATAATATCAATCTATAGAAATCGATTTCTTTTACCTAAAATTACAGCTTACACCACTCCATAAATAGATGATTTTTGCATTTTTGCCAGCACCGTCTAAAATTCCATATAATCCTGAGGCAGTTGAAAACTCCTGTCCCAAACTGGTTTCTTTAACTTCAATCTCATAGGCACTATGCATTTCTGCCAACGTTGACCCAATTCCTATGCCAGCCATCGTTGTCAACTTTTGAGCACCTTCTATGTCTATACCGCCATCAACATACCATCCTTCAAATAGCCAATCGGTTTTTGGCTCAGTGCTTTTTGTGTTATTTTCCTGAAAAACCAGCGTTAAACCATTGTTCCATTTCACCATTTTTAGAGGGCCTGCACCACATTCCGTATTAATACCAAAACTTACTGCTTTTGATTGAAAAGTGTTATTTATGATTTCAATTAGCTGATTTTGTGGCATTCCAAACGGCAATTCATTAGAAGAACCTGTAATTTGGTCCACCAATTGCAACGCATCAGTGGTTAAAACCAGAGCTTCTTTATTTTCCGTTGCTTTAAGTAGTGTAACTTCTTGAACATCTGCAGGTTGTGTTGTATTGTTAAGCTGAATGGATTTTTCTTTTGGCTCGCAACTGAAAAGAACTACAGAAAGAAGGATTAAAATTTGCAAAGATTTCATAGGTTACCATATTAAATTATGCTACAAAAATGAAAATAATTTGCATCAATCATGTTACATAGTTATTGATTAAAGTTACAAGATTCATTGATTTGTATAAAACGCAAGGCTGATTGAATTTTTTCAACAAAGCCATCGGGCGAAATCTTAGGCAATTCATCCTTATCACAACTCATTAATGACTTCACAAGAATGATGATTAAAGTTGTTAAATTTTTTTATGACAATTTATTTCAATTCATTAGAATAATTCTTAAAATTATAACTTTTTTTTCTTGTCAAAAGCAAATGAAATTAATTAATTATTTATTCAATTTTGGGTGTCATTA
>JAENXD010000096.1 GCA_016649745.1 Flavobacteriaceae bacterium
AAGCATTTATTGTAACGCGTTTTGCCGATTTAGGTTTCTTAATAGGAATCCTTTTAATAAGTTATTATACAGGTACTTTTGATTTTCAAGACCTGACAAGTGAGGAAGGAATGTTAATAACCGGTTGGGGGGCTTCTGCTTCCTTTATGGGATTATCCGTATTTACCTGGGGATTGATTTTAATTTATATGGGTGGTGTCGGTAAATCGGCCATGCTTCCTTTCCATATTTGGTTGCCGGATGCCATGGAAGGTCCAACACCTGTTTCTGCCTTAATTCATGCAGCTACCATGGTTGTTGCCGGCGTATTTTTAGTGGCTCGATTATTTCCCGCCTACTATTTTGTGGAAGACGGATTTGCCTTACAGGTCGTCGCTTATGTAGGCGCTACTTCTTCTTTGGTTGCCGCTTTAATTGCCATTACCCAAACAGATATAAAACGCGTGTTGGCATTTTCCACCATGTCTCAAATTGGTTATATGATGCTCGCTTTGGGTGTTTCAAAATACGAAGGTCACGAAGGAGTAGGGTATATGGCCTCTATGTTCCATTTGTTTACACACGCGATGTTTAAAGCCTTGTTATTCTTGGCTGCGGGTTCTGTAATTCACGCTGTACACAGCAACTATATGAAAGATATGGGTGGCTTACGAAAATATATGCCCATTACACATATTACCTTTTTAATTGCGTCGCTTTCTATTGCCGGTTTTCCTGGATTTGCAGGATTCTTCAGTAAAGATGAAATTTTAGTTGCAGCTTTTGAAAGCAATAAACTCATTTATTTCAGCAGTGTTTTTGTAGCGGGTTTAACGGCGTTTTATATGTTCCGATTGTATTTTAACATTTTTTGGGGTGAAGACAGAAAATACAAACATACACCACACGAATCTCCGCTTACAATGACAATACCGCTCATCTTTTTGGCATTTATGAGTATTGCAGCTGGGTACATTCCTTTTAGTGAATTTATAACTGCAGACCGTATGCCTTTTGAAGCACATTTCAATTTGCCATTGGCAGCAATAGCTTCAACAGTTGGGATAATTGGTATTCTTTTGGCGTATGTTTTCTATAAAAAACCAAATAATTTACCGGAAAAATTCGCAAATGCTTTTGGCTTTGTTTACAAATGGACCTACAACAAACTTTATTTTGACGAATTATACCTCTTCGTCACAAAGAAAATTCTTTTTGGAATTGTCGCTTTCTCTGCATCTTGGTTCGATAAAAATGTGGTTGACGGTTCGATGATTGGAATTGGAAATGTAACTGTTTCCGTTTCAAATAAAATTAAGGGAATGCAGTCAGGTAAATTGCAAGATTATGCGATGGCCTTTGTTGGCGGAAGCGTTGTTCTAGCTATGGTTGTTTTTTATATATGGATAAGCTAAAATAAGAAATAACAAAAGTTCAAAAAATAAATATCAAAATAATTAATGATTCAAAACTCAGTTAACAAAACCTATGATTTAGAAGAAAGAACTTTTCAATTTGCAAAAGAGGTTAGACTGTTTATTAAAAGTTTAGAAAAAACCATTGCAAACTTTGAAGATGCAAAACAAGTTGTTCATTCATCAGGATCTATTGGAGCAAATTATATTGAAGCCAATGAATCTTTAAGTAAAAAAGATTTTTATTATAGAATTAAAATAAGTAGAAAAGAAGCCAAAGAAAGTATTTATTGGCTGAGATTAATAAATGAAACAAATAAACATTCAAATGAAAAATTAGTTGAAAAGTTAATCCAAGAATCAACAGAATTAAAAAAAATATTTTCAGCTATTATTGAAAAATCAAAACCTGTGTAATTTGAGATTTGAAGTTTGTTATTTAAAAATTATTTAGAATAAATTTATATGGATATTTTATCACTTTTTGTAATAGTACCGCTTTTAATTGTTTTGGCTTTATCTTTTTTTGCAAAAGACTTAAAACAGGCAAGACTCATATCGGTCATAGGAATGGGAATTCAGTTTGCCATGTCCATAAACTTAATTTTTGCTTACTTAAAAGAACGTGCCGTAAATACTGACATTATGGTTTTCACCAAAGATGTTGTTTGGTATGAGACTTTTAATATTCATTATAGTATTGGTGTCGATTCCATTTCGGTGGTTATGATTGCCTTAACTGCTATTGTGTTATTGGCAGGTATCTTTATTTCATGGAAAATAGACGATTTGCCCAAAGAGTTTTTTATCTCTCTAATCACGCTGTCATCAGGTGTTTTTGGGTTCTTTATTTCTACCGACCTGTTCACCTTGTTCGTGTTTTATGAAATAGCCGTAATACCGATGTATTTGTTAATAGGTATTTGGGGTTCGGGACCAAAAGAGAATTCGGCCATGAAATTAACATTAATGTTAATGGGAGCTTCAGCCGTTTTATCCGTTGGAATTTTAGGTATTTATTTTAATTCAAATGCCGATGGAGGTGCCTTAACCTTTAATATATTTGAAATAGCACAGGTTAACATACCAGAAGCCGCACAAAACATATTTTTTCCAATGGTGTTTATTGGTTTCGCAGTAATCGGAGCCTTATTTCCATTTCATACGTGGTCACCTTCAGGTCACGCTTCTGCACCAACAGCAGTTTCTATGTTACACGCAGGTGTACTTATGAAATTAGGGGGTTATGGGGTATTTAGAATCGCTATGTACTTATTGCCGGTTGGCGCCTTAAATTGGTCCAATTTCTTTTTAGTATTATCCGCTTTCGGAGTCATCTATGGAGCCTTTGGCGCCATTATGCAAAAAGATTTAAAATATGTGAATGCTTACGCTTCAGTAAGCCATTTGTCGCTCGTATTGTTTGCGTTATTAATGTTTAACAGAACCGCGTGGACAGGTGCTATTATCCAATCCTTATCGCACGGATTGTTAACAGCCATGTTCTTTGCTTTAATAGGCATGGTTTATGGAAGAACACATACGCGGGAAATTTCAAAACTTGGCGGTATTATGAAAATATTGCCTTTTATTGGTGCTATTTATGTAATTACCGGTTTGGCTTATTTGGGTTTACCCGGCTTTAGTGGTTTTGTGGCTGAAATGACTATATTCGTTGGGGCTTTTCAACACCCGGATTTATTTCATAGAATTTTAACCATCGTTGTTGTTTCTTCCATTGTGGTAACAGCCGTTTACATTTTAAGAATGGTTGGCAAAATTATGATGGGACCATTATCAAATGAGGACTATAAAGATTTGCCTAAAGCAACCTGGTTTGAAAAAACCGGATTGATATTATTGCTGATACCTGTTATAATGATTGGTGTTTTGCCGTTAGGTTTAAGTGAAATGTTAAAAGAAAGTATCCAACCATTTTTGGAAAGGTTATTATAAAAATTAAATAAAATGAACTTAGAAAGTTTTCTATTAATGCGCTCGGAAATAGGATTATTGGCAATTTTATTATTGTTAATTATCTTCGAAATATTTTCAAACAAAAAGCAAAAAGCAGCTGTAATTCCGTTTGCGCTAATTTTATTGGCTGTCAATACCGCCCTTGGTTTTTTACCTTTAGCATCGGGTGAATTATTTGGCGGAATGTTTAGAACGAATGCTTTATTATATTTCTTTAAAACAACCTTAAGTTTGGGTGTTTTAATTTTATTGTTACAGTCGGCAGATTGGCTGAAAGAAAAAGTAGTTGACGAAAATAAAGCACCAGAATTTTTTATGCTTATCATTTCATCCTTGCTTGGTACTTATTTTATGATTTCTGCAGGTGATTTTTTAATGTTTTATATTGGTCTGGAATTAACTACGCTTCCTGTTGCCGCTTTAGTTGCCTATGATACTTATAAAAGAATCTCTGCTGAAGGCGCTGTAAAATATATATTATCATCGGCATTGGCTTCGGGTTCCGCTTTATTTGGCATTTCATTATTATATGCAACGACCGGAACTATTTATTTTGAATCGATGGCTGAAATTTTAACGAGCTCAAATTTGTCCATTCTAGGATTTATATTTTTCTTTTCAGGACTGGCATTTAAAATATCCTTGGCACCATTTCATTTTTGGACAGCGGATGTTTATGAAGGGGCACCCATTAATGTTGCTTCCTACTTGTCGGTAATTTCAAAAGGAGCTGCAGTTGTAATTTTAATGATTCTTTTATTCACCGTATTTAAACCTTTAATGCCGGTTTGGAATAAAATAATTTATATCGTTATTATCGCCACCATGTTTATTGGTAACCTGTTTGCCATCAGACAACAAAATTTGAAACGTTTCCTTGCCTATTCATCTATTGCGCAGGCTGGTTTTATTTTACTGGGCTTAATGTCTGTTGACCAATTAGGAACAGCAACAATCGTTTATTTTGTAGCAGTTTACATCTTCTCAAATTTAGGCGCATTTGGCGTTGTTCAGGCAATTTCTTCTGCTGCAGATAAAGAAAACATCAACGATTATGAAGGGCTTTACAGAACCAATCCCAAATTAAGTTTACTCATGATGTTGGCGTTGTTTTCATTGGCAGGCATACCGCCATTGGCAGGTTTCTTCGGTAAATTCTTTTTATATACCGCTGCCGCAAGTAAAGGGTATTACATCCTCGTATTTATTGCGGTGGTAAACGCCACTATTTCCTTATACTATTATTTATTGGTGGTAAGAGCCATGCTTCTAAGGAAAAGCGAGCAAGCCATTCCTTATTTTAAAAGTCCGTTTTATATGCGTTTGGGCTTAATATTAGCGGCCATCGGTATATTAGCGGCGGGTGTGTACAGCCCAATTTATGACTATATATTTTCAATCAGTAATACTTTTTTAAATTAATTTAATATGGCACTTGGAGGAAATCATTTATTTGGAAGCATTGGAGAAACAAGAGTTACTTTTGTTGAAAAAGGTGTGGATGAAAACCGTAGGGATTTTTTAAAAAATCTGTTGGAAGTAAACGGCTTTGAAGTCGTAATTGATGAAGATAAAATAAAAACAGAAGGAGATCCTCAAATGTATACGGTTGCTGTCACAGATATGACTTTTAATCCTACTACTTCGGTTTTTGAACGTCATTTAAAAACCCCTGATGGAAGAATCGTAACCCAAGATTATTGGAACCAAAAAACCGAAGAAACCAATCCGCATTACTGGAAATATTGTAAATAATTTTAGATAATTGTAAAATTTCTCCCGCGTTAAAATCAAATAAAATTGTATCAATTATTTGCTGAGTTTCATTGGGAAATCGCCGCTAAATTTTCTGTTTCTTTATTTTTGGAAGCTATTCCTGTCTTCCGCACTTTTTTACAACACCCTCTGAAAGCATTGTAAATACAGGAATATTTTTTAAATTTGGGTGTTCGAAGCGGAAAACAGGAAAATAATTCAAATTTTTAATACAACATATAAAAATTCAATTGGTACCATTTCATTTTTATAAAAAAAACATCCAACATTTTGTGTTGGATGTTTACGTGAATTAAAAATTAACAATTATTATTCCAGGACAATTGGAATGCCTAAATAATATTCTAACAATTTGGTTCTGAAAACAAAATTGTATTTTGCATTTGCCAATGACGATTGCGCATTCACTTGTCTGTTTCTTACCTGGTCAAAATCAAATGAAGTCATTACGCCTGAATCATAACTTACCTGAGCGTTTTTAAAGGATTCGTTTTGAGCCAGTAATGATTTTTGTGCTGAAATATATTGATTTAATGCTGCTTTTGCATCGGCATAGGCTTTTTCAATGGTTTCCCTTAATTTAACTTGTTTGTCCTGCAATTGTAAAGTGGCTATTTCTTGGTTTATCTGGGCTTTTGCTACGCCAGATTTTGTTTGAAATCGGTTAAAAATTGGAATATTTAAGGAGAAACCAAAGTTGTACCCCAAATTGTCTTCCAACTGTTTTCCAAACCCGTTGGGAACGTAAAAAATATTACCATTTTCTGTATATGCTCTAACATCTTTTTCTCCTAGGTTATGTTGATACCAAGTTCTCAATCCGGCATCAAAAGAAAGCGATGGATAATAGGCTCCTTTTGCAATTTCTATGGCTATTTGAGAGCGTTCAACGGCTATTTCTGCACTCTTAATTTCAGGCAAACTAGAAACCGCTTTGTCATAAATCACATCAGTATCGTTATAAATTAAGGAAGCGGAATCTATGGTTAAAGCCACATCCTGTATGTCAAAGCCTTTTTGTGAAACCTGTAGCAATTGCGCCAAACTCAATAAGGAAAGATCCAACGTATTTTTTGCGGTGGTCAATTGTTGCTCATTAGCGGCCAATGAAGCTTCAGCTTCTAAAAGTATCGCTTTTGGCTTTGAGCCAGCTTCAACCAAGGTTTTTGATTTTTCAACTTGTTTTTTACTAATTTCAATCTGGTCTTGCGCAATGATTAAACTTTCTTTGTTCAGCAACACGTTTAAATAAAAATTAACGACATAGAGCATAATGCCATTTTTATTTTCTTCTAAATCAAAGCCGGCTGCTTCCAAGCTTTTTTGCACTTGCAGTAAATTATTTTTATTTCTGTTTCCGTTGTACAGCGTTACATTCGAATTTAAACCAAAATTATTGGACCGACTGTTCGTGGAAACCAAATCGTTATAGCCACTGACATAAGACCCGAAATTCCAGTTTTGAGAAGCCGAAGAATTTAGGGAAGGATAAAAATTACCTTGGGCAATGGTAATGTCTTCCTCAACCAAATCTTTGCTGAGTTCCTGCTGTTTTACGGAAATATTGTGATCTAAAGCGTAGTTGACACATTCTTGAAGTGTCCATTTTTTTTCTTGGGCATTTGCATTCATAAAGAATGCCAACGCCAAAATGCTAACAATTTTTGTTCTCATTGTATATGACTGAGTTTAATAGTGATGTTGATTTTGTATATGACGACTAAAATTAATATTTGTTACACTTTTAATCACTTATGGGAATGTTAAATTTCTTAGCTATTATTTTTTTTGATTTTGTTCTTAATAAGAAAATAAAATAAAGCGCCTATCAAAAGGTAAGGAAATATCATTAAATATAAAATTCCAGTATTCAAACCTTCAGCTTCGGTCGGATTTCCGCTTTCAACAACTGCTCTGCACATCGCGCATTGCGCATTTGCAAAATATGTAAAAAACATAAACAGAATAAGTGTTAACTTTTTCATACTATATAATATGGTGAGATCATTAAATAAACGACTACGCCGCTTATGGCAACATACAACCACAATGGAAATGTAAAACGGGCTATTTTTTTATGAAGCTCCACTTGGTTTGTGATGGCTCTTACATAGGTAATTAACACAAATGGAATCACCGCCACCGATAATAAAATGTGCGTGATTAAAATTACAAAATAAACGGTTTTTATGGTGCCTTCCCCTCCAAATTTGGTGGAATTTGATGTCATATGATAAGCTAAGTAAAGCACTAAAAACAATACCGAAAAAATGATGGCAGTTTTCATCAAGTTTTCATGTAATCTCACTTTTTTGTTTTTGATCGCCCAAAATGCCAGCATTAGAAATACTGCGGTAAAAGCATTTATTGTTGCGTAAATCGGCGGTAAAAAAACAGGAAGCTGCACGTCAATTTTAACGCTGAACAAAACCGCAACCAACAATGGAATGGCAACTGAAAAAAGAATAATTAACGTATTGTATTTCTTTGAATCAGTTGCCATTATTCTTTTAAAAGTATTTTAATGTCCTCTTTAATTTGTTGTACCCCTTTTGGGTCGAGCCCGTCGTAAAAAGCAATAGGATTTCCATACTTATCCAATCTTGATCGAATATTTCCCTTTTTATCTACCAAAGCAAACATTCCGGAGTGTTCAAATCCCCCCTCGGCATTGCTGTCTTCTCCGGCATATAGAGTAAATCCGGTATTTGCCAATTCATAAATTTTATCTTGTTCTCCGGTTAAAAAGTTCCAGTTTTTTAAAGTTGCACCATGTACTTTGGCATATTCCTTTAAAATTTCAGGCGTATCATTTTTTGGGTTAATGCTAAAAGAAGCAATGCCAAAATCAGGATTTCCATAAAATTCATTTTGTATTTTCAGCATGCTTTCGGTCATTTTCGGACAAATGGTAGGACAAGTGGTGAAGAAAAATTCAACCACCCAAACTTTTCCCTCATAAAACGAATTTGAAATTAGTTTGCTGTCCTGGTTGGTAAATTCAAATACAGGAACTTTGGCAATAGTCACCAATTTGGGCGTTTTAAGTTTGTTTACAATTTTTGGAATTGCGTAAATTCCGAAGATTAAAATAATAAATGCAATGCCTATGTATGAATATTTTTTCATTTAATTATATTTTTCTTTTTATTCTTTCTTGTTTTTCAGCCGACTTTTTCAATTGGTAATAAATAATGTCAATATCGTCTTTCATTTTATTCTTCAACGTTGAAACGGACTTCATATTATAGCCATATAATTTTCCTCCTTTGGTGTCTTCATCATCTTTTCTTCCGCGCAAGCGCAACTCCATATCCACAATATACGCATATTCCGAATACTCATTTTCATTTAATGAAAATGGCGTTTCAAAGCTATTAAAAAGTAAGTTGATATTTTTTGGACTGACGTAAATAAAATGCCATTTGCTGATATCGGTAAAGGCAGAAAGCTCTTTTATGGTTTCATCGTATTCATTTTCCAATCCTTGCGGAAGAATGGCAACCATCTGAAAAAATGGTTTTGAATAATAGCGTTTGTAAATCGTCTGGTTTAAATTGAAAAGACTTGCTTTGGCATTATTAATATCACTTCCCAAAAAACAAACTATGGTAAGCTTCCCAGAGAAAGAAGCTGTTGTGAATGGAGCAACCTGTTTTATGTCGGTTACTTTTTCCGTTAAAATTGGTAAATTAGAATATTTGTAGATTCCTTTTGAAAGAAATATGTAAAATATCAATGGCAGTATGAATAGGATGAAAAGAACCCAAAATTTTTTCATGTGATTAAAGTTAAACAAAAAAGGTGGTTAAAAACTACCTTTTTCAATTTAAAATATTAGTAGTTCCACTTTGTAAGCGGGACTAAAACATTGTTGATATAGCTTCCTTCAATTAACAATAAGGCGGCTAAATAAATAATTAAGAAACCTGCGGTCCAAATTACAGCTCTTCTTAAACCCTTTTTTTCATCGGCCATATGCATGAAAAACCATGTGATATAATAGGCTTTCACCAGCGTTAAAATCAAGAAAATAATATTTAGCGGACTTGTTCCCAAAAATTTGGTTACATGAAGTGCGGCAGGTTTTGTAATTCCCAAATAAACTTCAGCAATAGTAATAACAGAAAGAATAGAAAATACTTTCCAAATTAATTTTGTGTGTGATATATGTTCTTGTTGGTGTGTCATTTTAATATCGTTTTAAGAATTAAATCAAGTAGAAGAAGGTGAAAACAAACACCCAAACTAAATCTACAAAGTGCCAATAAAGGCCTACTTTTTCAACCATTTCATAATGTCCTCTTCGCTCATAAGTTCCGATAATCACATTAAAAAAAATGATGGTGTTAATAATCACTCCCGATAAAACGTGGAATCCATGGAAACCCGTGATAAAAAAAAAGAAATCGGCAAACAATGTTTTTCCGTACTCATTAACCTGCAAATTGGCACCCATAACCACCGCTTTTGCTTCGTTTAAAAAACCTATGGCTTCATTATGCGGAACAATGGTTTTTGTTTTTAATTCAGGATTAATTTGCTCGGTTCTTATTGAAATTTCTGGATTTGCTTTAAAACTTTCAATAACTTCGCTTAGTGTAAAAGGAGCTATTTCAGCTTCTTTCATATACCATACGCCTTTATTTTTTGTAAGTTGTGTTCTTTCTGAATGTTGTGATTTCACAAAACTTTCTAAAGTGATTTGCTCTCCTGTAGCATCAACAAACTGAATAATTTTTCCGTCGTTTAATTGTACGGCACCATAGGTTCCGCTTATAAAATTTTTCCATTCCCATGCCTGTGAGCCCAAGAAGATTGCCCCTCCAACTATGGTGAGCAACATATAAAAAGTTACTTTCTTTTTATTCATCTGATGGCCTGCGTCAACCGCCAAAACCATAGTTACCGATGAAAATATCAAAATAAAAGTCATTAATGCCACATAATACATGGGTGCATGCACGCCATGTAAAAAAGGAAAGTGGGTAAAAACTTCATCGGCTATTGGCCAAGAATCTTGAAATTTAAAACGCATTAAACCATAAGCACCAAGGAAACCGGAAAAAGTTAGCGCATCAGATAAAATGAAGAACCATATCATCATTTTTCCATAACTCGCGCCTAATGGATTCTTGTTTCCACCGCTCCAAGGTGTTCCATTATTTTTAGTAGGAATAGTTACTTCCATAAAAGTTTGTTTTGATTTTTAGTTATAGTTCTGCCAAAAGTACATATTTTTTATTATCTAATAAAATAGAAAAATAAAAACAAATATATCCAAAGAATATCTACAAAATGCCAAAAAATAGCTCCTAATTCCATTCCAAGTGTCTCGTTAGCGGAATATTTTTTATTGAATTGATTAAAAATTACCACTAGTAATACCACAATTCCTGCCGCAACATGCAATAAATGGGCGATGCTAATGCCATAAATGAAAGATGATTTTACGGTGCTTTGTTCGCCAGCAAAAAACAATCCTGCATAAATTAATTCTTTAAACCCTTGAAGCTGAAAAAATATAAAACCAATTCCCAAAAACAGGGTTGACAACAAAAAAGCACTTGTAAGTTGTCGGTTATTTTGTTTGATAAAATATTTTGCCAGCATAAAAGTGATGCTGCTTAAAATGATTAAGAAGGTACTAATGTAGAAAGCCTGCGGCAAATCGAAGGAAACCCAATCGCTTCGTTTCCGGCTTACTACATAAGCACTTGTAAGTCCGGCAAACATCATAGTCATGCTCACCATTGAAATCCATAACATAGGTTTTGCCGACTTTTTTTTGGCTAGTTTGTATTCTTGGTCCAAGGTTTGTTTCATTTATTTTTTACGTTTAAAAGTTTAAATGTTAAATGTTAAAAATTCGTAAATTACAATTCGTTATTTTTTAATGTAAAAATTTATCAATGACATAAATTATTTGCACTAAAGTAATATAAAACACACTTGATAACATTAATTGTCTTGCTTCCTTATTGCTTTGGTTTTTATAAAGTTTTATGGCATAAAATAACATAATACCGCCCAGAAAAGCAATAATAACTGCTGTGACAGGATAAATATAAAAATTTCCTGTCAATTTCAATACAGGAATCACAGAAACTATGATTAAACATACCGTATAAATAATAATTTGCACCACCGCCCTTTTATTCTTTTGTCCCATAGGCATCAAATTAAAGCCGGCTTTTTTGTATTCCTCATACTGAAGCCAGGCAATTGCCCAAAAATGGGGGAATTGCCAAAAA
>JAENXD010000067.1 GCA_016649745.1 Flavobacteriaceae bacterium
TGATAATTGTTCAGAAATTACGCCTTGCTCGGTTCATTTCAAATTTAAACATATTAGGGAAGATCTAAAAGAAATGCTGGAGACCACCTCTCTCTTTGATTTATCAAATAATATTAATAATAAACTTGCCTTTTTAAAACGATAAATATCACAAATACTAATAGTTCCTATTAAAACTATTTATTATTAAAAATTATTATATCGCACGGCAATTATTACACAAAATTTTAATTAAAAATGAAAAAATTAAAAGAAACCTCAAAAAAGATATACAGAATAAAAATAATACTAATTTTAGCAGTCACCTTAATATTAAGTGCTTGTAATCAGCAAAATTCTCTTAACAAAGTGCAGTCCTCAAATACAAACGGTGATAACTATTCGGTATTTGAAGATACCCCCAATGAAAATTCTGACAACCTCAAACATGTGGAACAAATATTAGTTGCGCCACCTGAATTGCCGAAATTTGATCAGGTGGCAACAGGTAATCCTGTAGTAGTTGACGTTAGATTGGTAGTTAAAGAAGAAAAATTGCAAATTTCCTCTGATGCCTCAATATGGGCTTTAACATATAATGGATCTGTTCCTGGGCCCATGATTGTGGTTCATCAAAATGATTATGTGGAAGTAACATTGGTAAACCCATCCTCAAATTCTTTAACTCATAATATTGACTTTCATGCAGCTACGGGTGATTTAGGAGGTGGATCTATTTCTATAGTTTCTCCGGGGCAACAAGTTTCATTTAGATTTAAAGCAATTAAACCGGGCGTATTTGTTTACCATTGCGCTCCTGGTGGTATTATGGTTCCATTACATGTGGTTTCTGGAATGAATGGTGCTATTATGGTTCTTCCTAGAAAAGGACTAACAGATGAAAATGGGAACCCTATTAAATTTGATAAAGCATATTATGTAGCCGAACAGGATTATTATATACCAAAAAATAAAAACGGAAAATATATGGAATTTTCTACACCTGCGGAAGGATTTGGTGGAATGCTTCAAGTTATGCAAACGCTAACACCCTCTCATATTGTATTTAATGGCACAAAAAATTCATTAACTGGAGATAAAGCACTTACTGCAAAAGTAGGCGATAAAGTGTTGTTTATAACTTCTGAAGCAAATAGAGATACCAGAATTCATATGATAGGAGGTCATGCAGATTTATATTGGTCAGGTGGGTCATTTAGCAATAAACCCCTAACCAATTTTGAGTCTTGGCCTGTAGCAGGTGGATCAGCAGTGGCTATAATGTATAAATTTAGAGAGCCAGGAACCTATGTTTATTTAGATCATAATTTGATAAATGCCTTTTTATTTGGCGCCAATGCCGAAATTAATGTTAAAGGCAATTCCAATAATGACTTGATGAAACAAATTAACAAACCTGCTAAAATAAAAGATTAGTAAATTTTATAATTCAATATTTATAAAACAATTTTTTAATTTTGATTTATTAACAATTAGATAAGTACAAAACCAATGCAAATTAATTAGGAGAATCTTTATAGAACATTTTGGAATCTCAGTTAAAACACTCATAAACTTGTCTGTCTGCATTAGGAATATGTTTATGATGTCTGGAAGATTAAAAATATAAATAATCGATCTTATGAAAAGAAAAAAAATAATTGTAATTGGCGGCGGATTCGCCGGTGTTCAGCTTGTCAGACATTTAGATGAAAAACTTTTTGATGTAATGTTAATTGACAGAATTAACCATCATCAATTTCAACCATTGTTCTATCAGGTTGCCACCTCACAAATTGAGCCCTCGAACATATCATTTCCATTTCGGTATATTTTTAAAAATAAGAAGCATGTTCAAATAAGGCTAACTGAGGTATTAAATATTGAAGCCGAAAATAATGTGGTAAATACAACCATAGGCAATTTTAAATATGATTATTTAGTAATTGCAATTGGCTGTAAAACAAATTTCTTTGGCAACAATGAGATTTGCGAACATTCATTTACTTTAAAAACAACCTATGATGCAATTAAAATACGAAATCACATATTGCAAACATTTGAAGATATTGCTTCGGCAAAAGGCCTTGAAAAGAAAAGCTTATTAAACTTGGTAATTGTTGGTGCGGGTCCTACAGGAGTTGAATTGGCTGGTGCATTCGCCGAAATTAAAAAAAATATATTGCCAAAGGATTATCCGAGAATCAATTTTACAAAATTCAAGATTTTTTTAGTAGAAGGAACTAAAAATACTTTGAATAACATGAGTGATATGGCAAAAACCGCCTCCCAAAAATACTTGGAAAACATGGATGTAAAGCTAGTTACCGAAACATTTGTAATTAGCTATGATGGAGATGTCCTTAAATTAAGCAACGGAGGCACCATTAATACCAAAACGGTTATTTGGGCGGCCGGTGTCACAGGAAATACAATTCAAGGCTTGCCAAAAGAGTGTCTTACCTTTGGCAATAGGCTAAAAGTAGATAGAATAAATAAGGTGGTTGAAAGCAAAAATATTTTTGCAATTGGCGATATCGCCTATATGGAAACGCCAAAATACCCTAAAGGGCACCCTCAATTGGCAAATGTTGCAGTAAATCAAGGAAAAAACTTAGCAAAAAATTTCAAAAGAATTTTAAAGGAAAGAAAACTGCTTGATTATGAATATAAAGATCTTGGTTCAATGGCAACAATTGGGCGAAACAAAGCAGTTGTCGATTTTCCATTTATCAAGTTTAAAGGTTACTTCGCATGGTTTATTTGGATGTTTCTACATTTGATGATTATTCTAAGCGTTAGAAACAAATTAATCATCTTTATTGATTGGGCCTGGGTTTACATCACAAAAGATTCTTCGCTTCGATTGATTCTTACTCAAAATAAAGAGACCTGCAATGTTGAAAAACTTTGATTCATTAAAATTACCATACCCCATTTATTGAATTGGACATAATATGATATGGAGTAAAAATGCTGAAAAATTTATGGTATTCTCATGAATAATAGCCCTATAAGAAAAGTGGCTTAAAGCCAGTCTTTGGGATGTGCCAACACCATCAATAATTTTTCTTCTTCACTGTTTTCATCAGGTTGATGGTTGTATACCCATTGTACGTGCGGTGGTAGACTCATTAAAATACTTTCGATTCTTCCGTTAGTTTTTAAGCCGAACAATGTGCCTTTATCATAAACTAAGTTGAATTCGGCATAACGGCCACGTCTTATTTCTTGCCAGGTTCTGTTTGCCTCTGTATAAGTTAAATGTTTTCGTTTTTCAATTATGGGAATGTAAGATTCTAAAAAATGATCTCCCACCTCGGTTACAAAATCATACCAATCTTCAATGCTCATTTCTTCGTTTGCTCTGCAATAATCAAAAAATAAACCGCCAACCCCACGGGCTTCTTTTCTATGTGAATTCCAGAAATATTTATCACATTGCTCTTTAAATCTATTATAGAATGTGCTATTATGGCTATCACAAGCTTTTTTGCAAACTGTATGAAAATGAACGGCATCTTCATCAAAGAGATAATGCGGTGTTAAATCCAGTCCGCCGCCAAACCATTCATCTATTTTCTCTCCCGTTTTGTTATATATTTCAAAATAGCGAAAATTTGCATGTACTGTAGGTACCATCGGACTTTTTGGGTGAATTACCAAACTGAGGCCACAGGCGTAAAAATTGACATCACCTACCTTAAA
The DNA here is from genome assembly GCA_016649745.1 of Flavobacteriaceae bacterium. Taxonomy (GTDB): domain Bacteria; phylum Bacteroidota; class Bacteroidia; order Flavobacteriales; family Flavobacteriaceae; genus Lutibacter. The sequence continues at coordinate 3,688 of JAENXD010000067.1, forward strand.
ATAGTGCTGCATCTCCGTAGCGAGCAATCCGTAAACCGAAGATATGTTAACACCACCTTTTTCAAAAACAGCTCCATTTTCTATTACGCGAGTTTTTCCGCCACCGCCTTCTTCACGTTTCCAAATGTCTTCACGAAATTTCGCATCACCGTCAATTTCTTCTAGTTTGTAGGTTATGCTGTTTTGAAGTTCTTGTATGTATTTATAAAATTTATTTTTCACTACTTAAAAAATGAGTGTTACGAGTTAGCTAATTTTTAATTTAGCCAATAATTTCAATACAGGAGCCCTCTAAATCCTTTGTTATCATTAATTGACAAGAGAGTCGCACGTTTTCTTCTTCATAGCCCATTTTAGAAAGTGTTACTGGTTCGTTTCTGTCTTTTATTGATGAATTTCCTGAAATTCCGCTTGTTTTAACAATGCAAGTAGCGCACCTCCCAACGCCGCCACATTCGCCAAAGCTGTCCAAGTAAAGTTCGTCTTTAAGCAATGCCATTAAACTTCGGTATTCACCAATATAAGTTTCAATAATTTGCTCGGAACCATCTTCTACAACAGTAAATTGTATGTTATTTTCCACTATTCCCAAAAAATATCGGTTAAATTATCTACAAATTTTTCTTCTGAATGAATTTGCTCTAGAATTAACAATTGTTCATGTGAAGCCTTTTTCTGAATTTCATTAAACAAAACACGTTCCTCAAATCTGATGTGTCTTTCCAGTTCCTCTTCAATAAAACTAAGCGATTTTTGGAGCTCTAAATTATCTTCAAAAAGGCGTTTTAATCTTCGGTGCTCCGAAATAGCTTTTCTAATCAAATCATTTTGGTTGCCTAGAATTGGGAAAAGATATTTTTCTTCTATCTCAAAATGAGAAATAAGGTAAGTTTGGTAAAACCAGTCTGCATACTTTTTTATCCTGCTTAATTCAATGTTATTTTTTACTCCTGTCCGTATTTTCCAACAAAGCAATAAGCCGTGATGGTATTCACGGCTAAATTTTTTTAGAGCCTCATGCCTTTTTACAAGTTTGTCCAAATTTATTAATGTTTCTTAAAATATGAATCTGAGTCCTAATAAATTTGTTTTAATTGCTCAGTTCTTTTTCCATTTCAATAGCTTTCGGAAACAAAATATTGTTTTCCAAATGAACATGCATGTGCAAGTCATCCTCAAACTCTTTCAACAAAGCCAAGGTAACCCTATAAGTATTGCAAGCATCTTCTGGCGGTGTGTAGTCATTGCTTAACTCAGCAATTCTTACAAACCGTTCCCCTTCAGCTTCGTGATCGTCCATCATCATGGCGATTGGATTTTGAACCGTTCCAAAACCCGGTTTTTCAATGGGTTGCTTATTGTCTTTTGCTTTAACCATTTTTTTAATAAAAGGAAAAACTATCAATTCTTCTTTCTTCATGTGAACGGCAAAGGCACCGGCGCATTCTATAAATTCCTCATTAATTTTAAACAATTCAGGATGGTGTTCTCCATGAACTTTACATATTTTGTCTAAATAAGGCTTGATTTCCAAGGTTTTTTCTTCTACATACCGATGGTGTTTTTTCTGAATATATTCAGCCAATAAATCTAAGGGCCAAGATTGAAAATCGATTGAAGCTCCGTTGGTTTGGGTAGCAGCATCCAAATCGCTTAATATTTTTAAAGGATCAATTTTACTTTTTTCACATGCTTCAGAAATGGTTCTGTTGCCATTGCAGCAAAAGTCTATTTTATATTTTTTAAAAACTGATGCTACACGGTAGTCTTGTGCTACCAATTCACCGATATTTTGATTTTCTTTAATTTTCATGTTACTGATTTTAGTTAATTTGCTTTTTATTTAAAATTTAATATATAAATTAATATTGGATAAAAATATCCATTATTAATTAAAATTTTTATGATCTCTTCAAAAATGTTAATCCGTCTTTAACCCCCATTGTTAGGGAAATAATTGTCGTTGTTTCAAGCATAATTTTAAGATCTTCTCTAATGGTTTTAAATTGATTGTGCACCGGACAAGGCATTTGTTCATTGCATTTTTCCAATCCCAGCCCGCAACCACTATAAATATCGTCGCCATCAATGGTAAATACTATGGTGCTTAATTTCACTTTGTCAAGCTCTGACTTATTCATTGAAAAACCACCTGTTGGTCCTTTATCAGAATTTATAATATTATTTTTTGCCAGTTTTTGCAATATTTTTGAAGTGTAAGCCTCGGGTGAACCGATAGCTTTTGCCACTTCTTTTAAGCTTACCCTACTATTCCTTTCCAATAATGATTTTTTTGCTATATATATGGTCGCTCTTATTCCGTATTCACATGCTTTTGAAAACATTTGTTTTTTTTAAGGCAAAGATAGTTAAAGCTAATGATAATGGACATTTTTATCCAATAAATTTCAGTCTATTCATCATGGTTTTTGTTATTTTTAATTTAAGGATTAGAATTTGAATGAAGTTTATATTTATAGCCACTTAAATAATACAATGCCAACACAGCGCTAAATAATATCAACTGCGAAACACTTGTTTCAATTGTAGGATATATGCCCAACCAATCTACATGCACAAAAATTGGAGAATTTGTTATGGAAATCCAACCCGACTCCTGGATGGAATGAATCCCTTTTCCCATAAGGATTATCGCCAATAATAAAATTCCCCAAGAAGAGTAGCGAAATAATTGACGTACCGGTATTTTTTTTGAGTATCTTAAAAACAGCACTCCCAATAGCGCGATGAGTCCAAATGCGGCAAGAACCCCAAATCCTATGGCCGATTTATTTAAAGCTGTTGTTTCGAGATTTATGGCCTGCAAAAAAAGAATTGATTCAAAAGCTTCTCTAAAAACAACCATGAACGAAAAGAATGCCAAGCCGAACATTTTTTCTTTTTGAAGTTGCTTTCCAATTTTTTCTTCCACAAATATTTTCCATTTCCCGACTTGGGAATTGTTATGTAGCCAGAATCCAACAAAAGCTAAAATTATAACGGCCACTAAAGAAATAAGGCCTTCCATGATTTCGCGGTTTTGACCGCTAATATTTATGATCCAACCAGAGAAGAACCATCCGGCAACTCCCATAATAATAGCTGTAATCCACCCCCCGTGAATCCATCTTTTGGCTTTCTTTGCTCCAGAACTGCGGATAAGTGCAAGAATTAAAACAATAATTAAAAAAGCTTCAAGCCCTTCCCTTAATAAGATAGATGCTGATAATACAAAAGTTAGCCAATAGCTTAAGTTATTATTTCCCATGACTTGTTCGGCATCAATAATTAGCGATAGGGCACTATTAATCTCTTTTTCTACTTCAAAATTATTTTTATTTTGTTCAATGGCAAAACGCACCTGAAACATTTGTTGTTCAAGTTTTGATGAAATAATTGGTGCGTAAGTTTTTAATCTTGCTTCTACTGGTTCAACACCTTCCAGATAGGCTGCAAGTGCATCCTTTCGAGCAATTTCATTTTTGCCATCTTTGTAGTTTTTTAATGCACTAATTAAATAGGCATTTGCAGTTTTTAAAGAGTTATCAGATGAATTTTCTGTTTGGGTAAAAAGTTTCTGCTCACTATTAGTATCTGTTCCATCGGCAGGTGTAGTTTTAAACCCCGAAGTTTTTATGATTTCATTTTTTAAAAATTTTATGGCGGAATCTACTTTTGAAAACGGTTCTTTGTTTTGAATAAGTTCTTGTAAGTTTAATATATGGGATAACATGATGGCTTTTTCTTCGGCAGAAAAGTTCATTTTATCTGCTAATTCGTATACTATTTTGCCGAATTCTTGCATTTCCACATATTCACTTTCATTTAATACAAGCCCATCTTTTATCACCATGGGATAATCCTTGGACATATGATCCAGCAAATAGATGGTTGTTTGAATATCTTTATTGTTATAGTCGTTAGCCATTACATTATAGGGGCTTAGTGACATTAAAATACATATAATAAAAAAAATATTATATAGCTTTAGGATTTTCATTTGGGTAATATTTAATGATTTTTTATTTAGAATGATTCTAAACAAAGGTAATCATTTTATATCAACCTCAAAAAAAACCTTCCTGTTTTTTACTTAATAAAATACTTTTAGAAGTTTTTAGTTTGCTTTAATAAGTTGAAAAGGATATTATTACCAATTAAATATTCAATGGGCATAATATTGCCAGCAAACCACATGATTTTTTAACGCAAAAATCCTAACAACCAAAATAATCTTAAGTTGTTAGGAGTAAAAGTGCGAAGCTTCATATTTAGAAAAGGAAATGCGTCTTATTTCTAAAAATAACCCAGTTCTTCTTTCCCTCGCTCGGTAAGTTTTTCCATTGACCAGGCAGGCTCCCAAACAAGGTGTACCTCAACTTGGTTATCAGGGTAGTTTGAGGTAATTTTTTGTGTGACATCCTCAATAATCATATCACCCATTGGGCAACCTCGAGAGGTAAGTGTTAAATCAATATCAATTTTTTGTGTAGATTCATCGACAGCTATACCGTAAACCAATCCTAAATCAATTATATTAACCATTAATTCCGGGTCAATGACTTCTCTAAGCAATTCCTTTACATTTTCTTCTTTTGTATTCATAAGACTATTATAGATTTTGTGGTTTATGAAAAATAATTTTTAAGATATTAAAATTATACAGTGCCACCGATAAAAATAAAACAGCTCCACCCGCTCTCAATATATTATTTATGGTGGTTGTTATGCCTATTAAAAGTAATAAAAATCCTATTGCAAAAAGCCAAACTTGCGCGATAGCTACTTTTTCGGCATAAAGATCTTTTGGCAAAGGCAGTTTTACTTTTCCAATACGACCTTTGTAAACTTTAAGCCATATAATAAAAGGCAAAGTTTTATAAGTTTGCCCCATAATTAAAGAGGAAATAAAACCAATAAAAATAGTACTTCCATAGGCGACTGATATTGGTAATGTGAGGTTGTTAAGCAATTTAAAATTAAATACCAGCGATAAAATAATAAATAATGGAATAACCAACACTATAAAGGAGAGTGCAGATTGTTTCATACCTATATCAAGTTGTTTTTTAATCCTTTTTTTAAAGGCTTCGAAAATAAATGACAGATATCCCAAAATACCCAATACTACCATAATTACACTTATAATTACGCCATATTTCAACTGTATGAATAATGAAACAATTCCAAAAATTAAACCCATATTTATAAAAGAATAGGCAAAGATTAATTTTTTTGTAGTCAGGTTATGCGAAACCATAAACATTGGTAACAACCTGCTGCTTACTCCAATTATTAACTGAATAAACCAGCCTACAATTCCCGCATGCGCATGGAGTTTTAACAATTCTAAATTTGGAACATCTAAAAAAGGGAATACAAAATTAATGGCAAGGGTAAGTCCTGCCAAAACCGTAAACAACAACCAAATTGCTGCGGTAATTATAAAAATTCTTTCCATACTTTTTTTCTTCGCAGAAAAGGCTGTCATTAAAACATTAGCAACAAAAATAATAACCGCAACTACAACAAATGTAGCGCCAACAAATAACATACCATGGAAAGAAAATTGCCAAAATGAGTATGCCAATAAAATAGATCCCAACCCGAGCAAAACAAAAGAAAATAAAGCGAAGCGTTCACTATATAATTTCACTTCCATAATAACAGGAATTAACTGATATAAGGCTCCAAAAATAATCATGGTCATCCAACCCAAAGCCAACAAGTGCGTTATGGAAAGCAATAACGGATTAAAAAAATGTTGTGTAAAAGCTTCAGGATTAAATAAAATCAGTAGTGTTACTACAAGCCAAGTAAGGCCTCCAAAAATAAAATGAGGCACCACTATTTTTGGAGAAGGTGCATTTTGGCTTCCTATCTGATTCATTTATTTATGAATTAGAAGTTTCACATTTTCTCTGTCAATTTCCGTAATCCATGTTTTAAACTTCCTCTCTGCCAATTCCGGCAATAAATATTGCGGTACCTTTTTATGATGTACATACAAAGCCGTATTTTCTTTAAGTTCTTCCAATTCCTTTAAAATTGTAAGCATAGGCAAAGGCATCTCTAAATCACGAACATCAATTTCGTGAATTTCATTTTTAAAACCGGCAGTCTTTTCTTCAAAAGCTTCGTTTGAAATTTTATATATAGAAGGATGATTTGGTTGCGCCTCTTTTGCCTCAAACGCTTTAAGAAAATACGTAAAAACCACATCTTCTTTGGTTTCAACCATACTCAAATATCCTTTGGAATTTACTATATTAATGAGCGGTGTAGGTTCAAAAGTATTGATGACTTCCAATGCATAGCCAGCCTCCAGCTTATTTAAAGCATCCATAATATTTTTAAAAGGATCTTCCCCATTTGCCAATGCAGGCCTTACATCTAATGTTGTAACTTTTGATGCGTTAACAGTCTCTAAAATCGCGGTATTTTGTGACACTTCATCTTCCTTCTCTTTTACCGTTGAAATGCTTTCAATCTCAAAACCGATTTCACCAAGTTTTTTAAAGATATCGGCAATGTCACATTTTCCAATTCGGGCAACATCCTCAATGGTTAATCTTGTTCCAAAAACTTTGCGTAACAGCGGATTTTTTAATTTATTAAAATGTTTGCTCGTGGAGGCAATTATTTCAAGAGCTTCTTGATTTTCTCTAATAAGAGTCGATATTTTAGTTTGTTTGTTAATTTTCATTTTTCCAAAATTCAGGTGTAAATTCTTGAGCTGTAATTTCTATTTCCGACAAAGCAATTCCAATAGTTGCCAATTCATTTGGTTGAAGTGTTTTTTCCAAGTAGGGAAACATTATTTTTTCTTCGAACCGAACGTGGCTTAAAATAAGTCCTGCTAGTTTTAAGGTCAGTTCATTGTTGTTTTTTTTTAAAGTTAACAAAAGCTGAACAAGCTGTTTTATTTGTTTGTGTTCAGCTATAAATTGTCTTTTAATTTCAGTATCCGGCATTAAGGGAAGAAATAATTTTTCTTCATTTTCAAAATGAACCAATAAATAATTTTTCCAAAAATCATCGACAAAAAGTTGCAAGGTTTTTATATCTGCTCTTTGAGCTTTTTTTAAACGCGTGCTAAACACAAGCGCATGGTGATGTTCATGTGATAATTTCACCAAATATTTACTTCTTCTTGCGCCTGTTTCCTTTGCCATAACTTTATATTTTTAAAAACCTCCTCTTGATATTGCAATGCCCAAGAACGCAATTATTAATGCCAATAGCAAGTTAAGCATACCTGTCAATCGTGCTATTCGTTTAAATTTATTATTACTTGTCATTTTCATTTCATCAATCGATTTTATGCCATAATAAAAATCGTGAATTCCAGCTATGAGCAACATCAATACAAAAAGGATTAATTTTAAGCTCAATAATTTTCCATAATTACTGATGGTGAAAAATTCCAACGTAAAAGGCAATCCTCTAAAATACATATTTAAGAAGCCGGTTATAAATAATATCATAACTGAAATCCAACCATAATACCGAAATTTAATTCCGGTTTCATAGAGCAGCAATACACGATTCTGTTGTTTTTTAATGCTTGGCACCAATATAAGTGGAATAAATAACATTCCCCCTATCCAAAATGCTGCACAAATTACATGGATAAAAACCGAGATCAAATAAACAGTACCCACGCTATTTCAATAATTCTTTTTCCAGTTGAATGCTTTTAGGAAAAAGGATGTTATTTTCTAAATGAAAATGTTGCTTCACATTTTTTTCAAATTCATCCAATTTATCATATAAAACTTTATAGGAAGTACAGGCATCTTCAGGAGGCGTAAATCCATTGCTTAATTGATGAATTTCGTCCATATATTTACCAATTGTCCTATGTTGGTTTTCCATTCGTTTTATTTGTTTTTCAATATTTTCAAAACCAGATTCAATTTTGTTATGTTCTCTTTTAGCAGTTGCCAATTTATTAATGTAAGGGAAAAGGATGGCTTCTTCTTCTTGCATAAGTGATTTAAAATCTGTCGCAATTTTTCCGCACAATTGAGTAATTTTAATGACCTCAGGATGTTTTACACCATGTCTGTCAGCTATTGTTTCACAGTATTCGTAAAGCATACTTACATTTTCTTTTACATATTTATGATGCACATTAACAATATAATCTGCTAAAAAGTCTAATCCCCAGGAATTAAAGTTAAGAAGTTCACCTTCTGTTTGTTTTACAACCTCGGCAAGTGCAATTGCTACTTCATAATCATCAATTCCTTTTTCCCTACAAGCTTCTCTCAGTGTTTTTTTACCTCCATAACTAAAATCAAGACCAAATTTACTAAATATATCTGCTTTTCTATAGTCCGCTACTGCAAGTTCTCCTATTGTAGCATCATTTTCACAAATATTTAATTTGCTGATTTTTACTTCCCAAAAATCAGGTCCTTTTAAAATATATTCCCAATCAAACGTTTTTTCTCTTTCGGCAATCAACTGATAATATAGCGGTTTTGGGTCGTGATCATTATGAATAACGAATGATTCTCCTTCCAACAAAGCATCAAATTGCTCAAATATAGTTGAATGTTTAAATTTTGGTTCGAGCAGTGTTACATCTAGTATTTTCATGATTTTCAATTTTTTAACAGCTTATAATTTAGAGATTTTCACTTCCCAAAATTCCGGTCCTTGTAAAACATATTCCCAACTAAAAGTTTCTCCCTTTTGAGCCCTCATTTGAAAATATAAAGGTTTAGGATCGTGGTCGTTGTGAAGAATAAAAGATTCTCCTTTAGCAAGGTCTTCATATTTTTGAAAAATTGTTGCGTGTTTAAATTGAGGGTCAATTTTTGTTGCGTCTAATACTTCCATAATTTTAAATTTGTTTTAATTTAATTTACAATACAAAGTTAAGCAATAATTTTAATAGTGGACAATTATGTCCTCTATAATTTTGATTAAAAAAATTATTTAACATAAATTTTCAATCTTTTTACTGAGCGTAAAATATTAATAAAACAGGAGTGAGAAAGAAGAAGATAGTTTATGGTATTTCTATAGTATCAAATCGCACAGAGGTTTTATTGATATTTTCATTTTTACAAATAATAGTCAATAAGTTGAGATTTCTAGATATCGCCATAAACAGTTCTATATATATATTTTTATGAAAAATAACCATATTAAAAACGCTTCACATAATTTAAAAGACACATTCAGGGATTCAACAAAAAAGAAAACAAATTCTCTAAAAATATTTTGTTGCCTAATGTATTTACTATTCGTCTTTGTTTTCCGGTCTGTTATGGTATATGGACAAAAATAATCCAGTTGACATTCTTCTTGCCGATTTTTTAGCTTTATTCGCTAATTCTCCCTCAAATAATGAATCTATGGTGGCAAACCAAAGTTGTAGCCACTGACCAAAATGATTTGGCTCAATGGTATAATTTAAATTTTCATCTACCGTTTTATGCACCTGCATAGGGCTTCCTTTAAAACATGAAATTCCCAATAGATTGGTAGTCCAAAAATCAGTTAATTTTTCTAAATGATTAGGCCATTGCGCTTCTGTAATATGTGAATTAAAAATAGGCCCCAATAAAGTATCCTTTCTAATTTTTATATAAAAAGTTGATACCAACAAAAAAATATCCGCTCTGTCTTGTATTTCTTTCATCTTCAATAATTAAAACAGAACAAATACTCGATGGAGTATTTGTTCTGTTTTTAAATTTATATTTTCCTTTTAAGATTATAAATGGATTCATTTATGGTAAACCAACAGAAATAGAATATTCCCAATGAAAATATAGTATCCCCTATCATCCGTAACCATTTTAAAGTTTGTACTATTGGTGAATATAGCAAATCTGAATCTCTGGCAAAGGAATATCCTTTTGTTATAGAGGCATAAGCTTGAATTATTCCAATTGGTAATAAACTAAAAATAATCATAGCTACAAGTCCAATATTTAAAAGCCAAAATGCTCTTTTTAACTTTTTATTCTCCCATTTTCTATCTGAATAAAATCGTAAACTAATTAATATGAATCCCATTCCCAACATCCCATAAACACCAAACAGTGCTGCATGTGAATGAACTGCTGTGGTATTTAATCCTTGGATGTAATACAATGCAATTGGAGGATTAATTAAAAATCCAAAAACTCCTGCACCAATGAAATTCCAAAATGCAACAGCAATAAAGAAAAATATAGGCCATTTGTATTTCTGCATCCATTGCCTACTTTTTAGAATATTCCAATTTTCTCTAATTTCAAAACCCATAAGTGTAAGGGGCACCACTTCCAACGCACTAAAGGTGGCTCCTAAAGCAATTGCTTGTACTGGCGTTCCGGAATAATACAAATGATGTAAAGTACCAATGATTCCTCCAGCTAAAAATATAGAGGCTGAAGCAACTGATACTCTACCTGCTGTACTTGGTGAAATTATTTTCAACTTAGAGAAAATGAAAGCAATAACAACAGTAGCAAATACTTCAAAGAAACCTTCAACCCATAAATGAACCAACCACCATCTCCAATAATTAATAACAGGTAAACTACTGTTCTCTCCGTACATTAATCCTGAGAAAAAGAACATTCCAATTGCTATGACCGATATTAATAAGATAATTAACAGGTGTTTGGAAGAATCATTTTTACGAATGCCATAAATAATGTGTCTGCTCACCATAACAACCCAAAGTACTAGCCCAATTCCCAAAAACAGCTGCCAGAAACGCCCTAAGTCCATGTACTCATAACCTTGATGGCCAAAGAAAAAATTGACGGTTAAATTTAAAAACTGATGTACTCCTAACCATTCTCCTAACATAGAGCCAAATACAATAACAATAAGTGCTACGAATAGAAAATTAATACCAAAAACTTGATATTTCATTTCTTTTCCTGAAATCATTGGCGCTAAAAATAAACCAGTGGCCAGCCAGGTGGCTGCAATCCAAAATACAGCCAATTGTGTATGCCAGGTTCTTGTGATTGAATATGGTAAATAGCTCGACAATTCAAATCCGAAAAACGCCTGCCCTTCTACGGTATAATGTACCGTTATAATTCCCAAAATAACTTGTAAACCTATAAGTAAAGAAATAACTATGAAATATTTAAGAACCGCACTTTGCGACCTCGTAAATTTCATGTTTTCCAAAGGATCACTTTCAGGTTTTGTTAATAATTCTCCCTTTTCGTGATTTCTCAAATAATAAAAAGTAAGGATTCCTATAAATAGTAACAAAAGCACTATGGACAACCCCGACCAAATAAGCGAATTTTTTGTGATGATGTTATCAATTAAAGGCTCATGAGGCCAATTTGAGGTGTAGGTATATTCTTTATTTGGCCTATTGGTACTCGCTGCCCAGGAAGTCCAAAACAAAAATGCATTTAGTTTTTCTAATTTTTCTTTATCCACTAAAGCTCCTTTTGGAATGGCATATTCTGCTTTTCCTTCAGAAAAAATTGTGGTATAATACTTAATATTACTTTCAGTGGCTGCCAGCCTATTTTCAGAAATCGTAATTGTTCCTTCTTTTTTATTAAAAGTGTTTGTTTTTATGTCCTTAATAAGTCGGGCTTTTAAGGCAGCCTTATTCTCAACATCCAAAGCTTCATAGTTTGTTTGAAAATCTCTTTGTGCCCAGGCTTCAAGCATAAATACTGCTTCTTTATGAATCCAGTCTGCTGTCCAGTCTGGCGCTACATAACTTCCGTGTCCCCATATGGAACCTACTTCCATTCCTCCTATAGATTCCCAAACATTTTGCCCTATTTGAATATCTTCTTTGGTAAATAGTATTTCTCCTGTTTCCTGAACCATGACCTTGTCAGGGATTGGAGGTTGTGTTTGATAAACTTCTGTACCGACCCATATAAGTACGATAAATGACAATACAACAACACTAGTAAACACAATCCAAATTTTTTTCATTTTAAACTTACTTTTTTATTTTTAATATATTTATCTCTTTAACCTTAATAAATCGGAATCCAATTCATTTAACAATCCCGATAATATTGAATTCTCAATCACATATTTGAGTTTATCTCTTATTTCTATAAATTTATGGTGCAATTAATATGGTGAATTTTCACAACACTGGAATAATCCCAAACCGCATCTTGTATACATAGTATCAGATATATTTATCAATTCACTCAATGTTATGGTATCCAATTTATCTTTTACAATTTCAAAACCATAAAAGATCTTTTAATAGATTTTACGATGTTATTCAGCTTAATCTTTTGCAAAATTTCGGCAGTAAACGTTTGTGGAGAATTATTCCCTCAGAAATATTTGACAAACTCATCTTATTGTTTTGCCGAATTTGTTGTGCAATACAAATGATTGCACTAAGCCTATATTCACATGAATTTGAAAACATATTTTTAATTTTCGGCAAATATAAGTTATTTTTTATAACGGACAAACATATCCATTATTAAATAAAATTGATATTTGAAAAGTTTAAAATTGGAGTTTTTATAATAGCAAAATTAAATAAAATTAGCCAAAAGAA
>JAENXD010000086.1 GCA_016649745.1 Flavobacteriaceae bacterium
AAAGCAATTCGCTTTTAAACATCGCTTTGGTCGGAAACCCCAATACAGGCAAAACTTCTTTATTCAACCAACTTACAGGATTAAATCAGAAAGTTGGAAACTACCCTGGAATTACAGTCGATAAAAAGCAAGGTAAATGTAAAATTTCTGAATATCTAACGGCCGAAATAACAGATTTACCGGGAACCTACAGCATAAATCCAACTACTTTAGACGAAACTATTGTTCTTGAAACGTTACTTAATGAAAAAAATGAATCATATCCAGATTTAGTAATTGTTGTTGCTGAAGTTGAAAATTTGAAAAGAAACTTATTCCTGTTTTCTCAAATCAAAGATTTACAATTTCCTGCCATACTGGTAATTAATATGTCGGATCAAATGGCACGAAAGGGAATTATTATCGATATTGAGGCTCTGAAAAAGGAACTAAAATCTGAAATCGTATTAATTAGCGCCAGAAAAAATATTGGTATTGGCGACTTAAAAAAAGAGATTGAAAATTACGAAAATTGGAACACAGAACCTATTGCCAATATTTCAGACAAAATTGATTCGCTGTTTTTTGAAGCTATAAAAACTACTTTTCCTGAATTTTCTATGTATAAATCTTGGCTGTTAATTACGCAACAAAAGAACTTGGGTTTTTTATCTGCTAAACTCAATCATAAAATAACGGCATTTAACACAGATAAAGAAAAAATTAAAAAATATCAGCATAAAGAAACCGTTTACAGGTATCAGATTATCAATGAAATTTTAAAAAAAACATATACGGTTGATAAAAATGAAGCAACGGATTTGCGTTCAAAACTCGACAGAATTTTAACCCATAGAATATATGGGTATATCATATTTTTTGGTATTTTAATGCTCATTTTTCAATCTATTTTTGCGTGGGCAAGTTTCCCCATGGATTTAATAGATGGGTTTTTTGCTAATTTGAGTGAGTTTGCCAAAAACAATTTGCCGAACGGAACATTTACTGATTTAATTGCTGAAGGTGTAATTCCGGGCATTGGTGGGGTGGTCATTTTCATTCCACAAATAGCCATTTTATTTTTGTTTATCGCAACCTTAGAAGAAACAGGCTATATGAGTAGGGTGGTATTTTTAATGGATAAAATTATGCGCAAATTTGGAATGAGCGGAAAAAGTATAATCCCGTTAATTTCTGGAACCGCCTGCGCCATCCCGGCAATTATGGCTTCCCGAAACATTAGTGATTGGAAAGAACGGTTAATCACCATATTGGTAACTCCGTTTATAACTTGCTCGGCACGTTTACCTGTTTATGCAATTTTAATCGCGCTAATTATCCCAAATGAGCGCGTTTTTGGTATTTTTAATTTGCAGGGATTAACGTTAATGGGATTATATCTTTTAGGTTTTACGGCAGCAATTTCCTCTGCAATTTTATTGCATAACGTGTTAAAAATTAAGACCAAAAGTTTGTTTGTTATTGAAATGCCAAATTATAAATTACCTTCTTTAAAAAATATTTTTTATGAAGTTGTTGAAAAAACAAAAGCCTTTATTTTTGGTGCAGGTAAAATAATTTTGGCATTGTCTATTGTATTGTGGTTTTTGGCTTCAAACGGATCTTCAAAATTCGAAAATGCAACAGAATTTGTGACAACGCAAGAATCTGCAAATAAATTACCGGATGCGGCCCTTCAAAAAAAAATAGGCTCTTATAAGTTAGAACATTCTTATATTGGAAATATGGGAAAAATAATTGAGCCCGTCATTAAACCAATGGGATACGATTGGAAAATTGGAATTGCTTTAATAAGTTCATTTGCCGCGCGTGAAGTATTTATTGGTGTTTTGGCAACTATTTACAATGTTGAAAGCGAGGGAGGAGATGTAGGAACCATAAAAGAGCGAATGGCAGCAGAAGTTAACCCAAAAACCGGCGAAAAGAGGTTCAATTTCGCCACAGGAATGTCTCTATTACTTTTTTATGCATTTGCTATGCAATGCATTAGTACATTGGCTATTGTAAAACGCGAAACAAAAAGTTGGAAGTGGCCAATTTTACAATTAACAGGAATGAGCGCTTTGGCTTACATAGTCTCCGTAATTACCTATAATATTTTAAGTTGATGCAAGAAATTTTAGTATATATAGCTTTAGGTATTGCCATAGGATTTTTAGTTAAAAAATATTTTTTTAAAACTAAAAAGAAAGGAAATCACGATCCCGGATGTGACGGTTGTCATTAGACTGTTTAATTGTTTAACTGTTTATATTGTTGATTCAATTAATTTGCTTTTTAGGAGTGGCTACTTAGTCTGGCGTTGTTCATTTATTGACCCTTACTGATGAGTTTTTCAATCTTGTGTATTTGTTTCTTGTAAGATTAGGTCTTTATCCAAAGTAAATATTTTTCTTATAAATGAAGAACAGCGCATTCTTTAAATCAAGTGTTTACGTAGGGTCTTGTCATGAAAGACCAAAGGATTTTGTTCTTATTATAAATTTTTCTTTGGAAGATCATTCAAGCAAAAATATACTGTTAATAGCGGAAAATAATAGTTAATTAGCCTGATTTTTTGAAATAATGAGTTTTTTTAATCATACTGATTAGTTAAGCTACATTTAGATTATTTACTATCCATATATTTATTTGACACACAAATAAATATATGGATAGTAACCATTTAACAACTTTTTATTACAAATGCACAATGGGTTAAATTAATATTTCTTAATTTAAGACTTTAAAATGAAACCTTATTTATGAATAAATTTGTAGTGCATCAACTCTTGAATCATGTATTAATTATGCATCCGGAACAGCTTATTGTTTCTGGAAAACATCGTTTTACCTATACTGAATTCAACCTCCGTGTATTAAAACTTGCAAACGGTCTGAAAAAAATCGGAATTAAAAAAGGTACCATGGTGGGTGTTCTGGATGTAAATTCTCATCGATTTCTTGAAATGCATTATGCTCTCTCGATGCTGGGGGCCATAATTCACACCATTAATTTTCGCCTTTCACCTGAACAAATGGTTTATTCAATGATGCATGCTGATGATGAATGGATTTTTGTATCCGACATCTTCGCTCCCGCAGTAAAACCCTTGTGGGCAAAATTCCCAAACTGGGTCTTAATGAGCGACAATAATACACAAACTTTGCTTGAAACAAAACAAGCTTTTCATTATGAAGATTTAATTAACAATAGTGAGGCAAAGCCATTGCCTGAAGCTGATGAAGTTCAGGAGGATGATATTTTTTCCATCTTCTACACAACTGGAACAACGGGTGAACCCAAGGGGATTCCTTATGAACATAAAACTATTTTAACTGGAGCCATTCAATTGTTTCATCACATGGCCTTGCATGAAAATGGTGCTTCATTAAGCAGTCGGGATGTTTTTATGCCGCTTATTCCATTTTTTCATATCCATGCTTGGGGGATGGCTTTCTTCCCCTTTTATTTAGGGGTTAAACTCGTTTTGCCCTTAGCCGCTGATGCTGCTGAACAACAAGCTCTCATTGAAAAAGAAAAAATCACTTGGCTCAATATGGTTCCGACGCAATTACAAGCGTTATTGGAACAAAAGGATTTTGGAAACATCAAGGTTTTAACGGGAGGAAGTCCATTTACTTCGGGAATTGCACATCGGGCAACAAAGGCAGGTGTGAAATTTAGTTTAATTTATGGAGGTTCTGATCAACTTGGAACGGCAATTTCGGTAGTTCCGGAGAGTATCAATCCAGACAGTCCGGAAGCATTGGAGTGGCTAAGGGTGGGCATGCGTCCATTTCCTCTTGTAGAGGTATCTATTCGTGACAAACAAGGAAAAGAAGTCCCCCACGATGGAAGTACTCTTGGGTCTGTTTGGGTTCGAAGTCCCTGGTTACCCAAAGGATATTACAAAAATTCTGAGATTACAAACCAACATTATATAAATGGCTGGTTCCGAACAGGCGATTTGGGGTTCTTCCATCCTAACCACCTCATTTATATTGCTGACCGAGAAGGTGATGCCATTAAAAGTGGGGGCGAATGGATTCCTACAGGTCTGCTTGAAAGTATAATTTCCGAACACCCTGCAGTTGCACAAGTAGCTGTAATTCCACATAAAAGTGAACAATGGGGACAGCGTCCTTTGGCAATTATTAAAAAGAAATCACAAATAAATGATAATGATTTAGTGGTCTTCCTGATGCAAAAAGTGGAGGAAGGACAAATGGCCAAATTCTGGGTTCCTGATCATTTTATTTATATGGATGAAATTCCTCTTACGAGTGCAGGAAAACTCAATAAAAAAATATTACGTGATCAATATTCTCAATTTTAATCTATCAGAATTTAATTTGAATTCTTTTTTCCAATGTTCAAAAAATAAAATTAATATAAAAAAAACAAAAAATTATGTCAATGGATATATTGTTGACAGCCGAAGATAAGCTGTTAAAAGAAAAAGTACAGGATTTTGTAAAATGGGTGCCAAAGCAATTGCTATTGGACATGGATGCCGATAAAGTTCGTTTTCCGAAAGAATTTATTAATGAAGCAGGTAAACGTAACTTGTTGGGTTTGCGCTTTGATAAGAAATGGGGAGGCTCTGGAATGCCTTGGAGCAGTGAAATGGTTGCTCTTGAAGAAATAGGTGTATTAGGCACTTCACTGGGCTGTTTATATTCTCTTTTTTCTATTGTCGGCGAGGCAATTCACAAGTTTGGTACTGAAGATCAAAAGAACCGTTTTTTAAAACCAATGCTTAAAGGAGAAATAGGTGTAGCTGAGGGTTTAACTGAACCCCGTGGTGGTTCAGATTTTTTTGCTGCCACTACAAAAGCCCATCGGGAGGGTGATATGTATTATCTAAGTGGACAAAAACGCTTTGTTGTTGGAGCCGAAGGTGCTGATTTAATTTTGGTTTATGCCATTGTTGATGATATTGAAGATCCTAAAAAAGCCATGACAGCTTTTTTGGTAGAACGAGGTCCCGGCGTTAAAGTGGAACATATTTATGGATTAATGGGAACACGTGGTGGAGGAACCGGCCGATTGGTTTTTAAAAATGTGGCCATCCCTATTAAAAACGTTTTGGGAGGTGAAGCTGGCATAGGAAATGGAACCGCTGTATTTCATCAAATGATGGTTCCCGAGCGACTAACTTCTGCCGGAGGAGCAATTGGAATGGCCAGAGCAGCTTTTGAGGTGGCTGCTCGTTATACGGACAAAAGAAAAGCATTTGGACAAAAGATAAGGGCTTTTCAAGCTGTTAATAGCAAAGTATCACAAAGCATAACCTTACTTGATGCCTCAAGAACACTCAATTATCTGGCTGCAAAAACTGCAGATAGCAATGCTTCATCCGGTAAAATTCGTCGCCTTGTTTCTGAAGCCAAAAAGTTTTCAACCGAATCTGCTTGGGAAGTGGTGAACCACGCCATGCAAATGATGGGAGGTATTGGCTATACAGATGTTTATCCTGTTGAAAAGATGCTTAGGGACGTTCGTTTAATTACTATTTGGACGGGTACTAATGAAATCATGGACTTAGTTATTCAACATGAATTTTACAAAGATTTACTTTCGAAAAAATTGAATAGTCGTGATATTGAAAATGATGCCATCCACTCCGATTTAAGTGATGAGAAAATATATAATGATGATTAAATAAATAAAAGGAATTCTATCTGTTTTCTTATTTGTTTTTACTTGTGACCTTCTTTAATTGGACCACATTTTATTAGGAACGATTAATAATATGAGTTCGATACAAATAATCACTTTGAACCAAGCGTGATCCCAAAATTTGATTGTTCAGCCTTTTGTTTCTATAGAATTATTGGATAAAAGGCATTTCTCAAATTCAAAAGTGCAACCTATTTTCAACTTTCAATTTTCCTGCTTTTAACTTAACCCAACATCTAAAGCCATCATCACGATAAAACCGCCAATAAACCCAAGTGTAGCCACATCGGTATATTTATCGCGTTGTGTTTCTGGAATAACTTCTTCCACCATCACAAATATCAGGTCAGTGATACGCCCTTGTACTTTTGATAATTAACCAAATGTTTATCGGCTAATTTTTTAATCATATCAGTTAAAGAAGATGCTTTTGTCTGTAATTTTTCAGCAATAAGGTTAGTGTTCACATTTTTACTTTTGGTTAAAACATTCATTCTGCTCATCGATGCCTGCACTATGTTAGCATGAGAGGAGCAGGAATGTTTTTCATTTAAAACGGTAACCAAGGCTTTACAAATTATTCAATTATAGGTAATTCCTTATTGTTTTTCATAACAACAAAGAATAAGGTCGTTATTAAAACAGCAATCACAATTCCAATAATATCTGAGGTTACTATGTCCAACCCAAAACCTATAGTAGGATCATAAAAAATGTAGGACCCGAGAACGGATGTTATGAAAAATGCAGGTACTAACGCAATAATATAAAGGGTTTTTCTTTGGTACAAATAAACGGTTCCAATCCATAAGGCAATTGCTGCGATACTTTGATTTGCCCAGGAAAAATATCTCCATAGAAGTTGAAAATCTATTTTAGTAAGAATAAAGGCAATTACAAAAAGGGGTATTGCAATCATAAACCGGTTTCTAAGTGCCTTCTGATCAATTTTTAGGTAATCTGCAATAATCATTCTTGCTGCCCTAAAGGAAGTGTCTCCGGAAGTTATAGGTAAAACGATAACACCTAAAATAGCAATTGTTCCACCAATAGTTCCTAAAAATACCGTTGCAATTTTATGAACTACTCCGGGAAGCCCTTCATTTGCAAGCAAAGTACTAAGACCTTCTCCGCTCATAAGGCTCATTGCAGCTGCAGCCCAAATCATACCGATAACTCCTTCAACGATCATCATCCCGTAAAATATTTTTCGCCCGTCTTTCTCATTTCTAATGGTTCTGGCGATTATTGGAGATTGGGTTGCATGAAATCCAGATAAAGCACCACAGGATATGGTTAAGAATATTACGGGGTAATACGGAATATCTTTAGGATGCATATTTGTCAGAGTCAATTCCGGAATTGGATTTCCATACATAAACATCCCAATTGCAACACCTATGGCACTCAACAAAAGTAAAAGACCAAGAACAGGGTATATTTTCCCGATAATTTTATCGATGGGTAATATTGTGGCGATGATATAATAGAAAAAAATAGCAATTACAATTAAGGTAAACATATTTAAATCTTTACCTATAAGGTCATCTATCATACTTGCCGGTGCGGAAATAAAAACAGTTCCCACCAAAAGAAGTAGCAATAAAGTAAAGAAATTAACGACGTGACTAAAGTATTTACCTAAAAATAGTGAAGCCAAAGCAGGTAAATGAGCGCCCCCATATCTCGTGGAAATCATTCCCGTTAAATAATCGTGGACAGCCCCGGCAAAAATGGCGCCAAATACTATCCAGAGGAAAGCTACAGGCCCATATAAGGCTCCTAATATTGGTCCAAAAATGGGTCCTACGCCTGCAATATTTAAAACCTGAATCAAGGAATTTCTATTGCTGTTCATGGGAACAAAATCTACTCCGTCTGCGTGGGTATAGGCAGGAGTTGCTCTATTGGGATCGGGTTTAAATATGCTTTCAACAAATTTACCGTAAAAAACATATCCCAATACTAGTAAAACTATGGCTGTAATAAATGTTATCATAATGTAGTATTCTGTTAATTTAAATTCTTATAAGGATTACAAGTTAACTTTATTAATTGCAAATAAATGCATTTTATGGTATTTATTATAATTTTGAAAAAAATGAGTTTGATAGCAAATAATGTAAGGAAAGAGTCTAATAATAAATTAAATGTAATATTTACTCAAAGTGATGTCGTTATAAACCATTAAAAATGAAATAAAGAAACAAACAGTTTTTACTTTAGATTCAGTGATACTATCGCTTCAGATTTAGTTGATGATATGCGCTATTCAGACTCATGACAGAGATCAAAATAATTATAAAGTTTAAAAAACGAGTCTAATCGATGGGGTTTTAAACTTTAATAGGAAGAAATTGATTTCATTATTAATTGGCATGTTATATTTTTTTAGACTTAGTAAGTATTTAAATTTTGTGCTTGTTCCAGATGTAGATGCAATTCTTCAGAATCTATTGTGTAATTTTGAGTTGCTAAGTTCTAAACTGTAAATGGCTTTTATATAATTTTCTTCAGTTTGTGAAAACATATCATTAATATTTAGACTAATCTAAAAATTGAAAAATTGAAAATTGTCTGTTTTTTCAATTCCAAAGAAATAAAAAAAGCTGTACTTTTGAATATAAATAAAGATCTAATGAATATAGTAATTTACGGAACGGGCGGTGTTGGCGGTTATTTTGGTGCCCGATTGGCGCAAGCCGGAAATACCGTTACATTTATTGCCCGAGGAAAACATTTGGAAGCCATTCAACAAAAAGGACTTCAACTAAAAAGCCTCAAAGGAGATTATTTGGTTTTTCCCGCTAATGCGACTTCAAACATTTCGGAAGTTTCCGATATCGATTTAATTTTAGTCTGCGTAAAAACTTGGCAATTGGAAGCTGCGGCCAAAGAAATTAAAAAAGTTCTGAACGAAAAAACAATGGTTATTTCATTGCTGAATGGCGTCAATAACACGGAGGTTTTAAGCGCTGTTATCGATAAGAAACACCTATTGGGCGGATTGTGCAAAGTGGTGAGTAAAATTGAAGATTATGGCATTATCAATCATTTTTCTTTTGAGCCTACCATTGTGTTTGGGGAACTGGACAATGTTAAAACCGGAAGGGCACTTTTACTGGAAAAATTATTTTTAAATGCAGGTATCACCACCAAACTAGCAGAGAATATTCAATTAGAAATATGGTCAAAGTTTTTATTTATTTCAACGATTAGCCCTATTGGCGCTTTAACAAGGTCCACTATTGGTGAGATGATTGCCTCGTCGCAACTAAAAAAAATGATGCGCCAAATTGCTGATGAAATTGTGGATGTTGCCAAAGCAAAGGGTGTTCATTTATCGGGTGATATTATGGATAAGCAATTTCAGATGATTGAATCTCAACCCTACAACACAACTTCTTCTTTGCAACGGGACATCATGGAAGGGAAACCTTCGGAATTGGAAGCGCAAACCGGCGCCATTGTAAAAATGGGTTTAGAGTTGGGAATTCTCACTCCTGTAAATACTTTTATTTATGCCTGTTTATTGCCGCAGGAGAATAAAGCCAGAGGTTGAAGACCGAAGACCGAAGTTCTAGCTAAGCGTTTAATCGTTTATTTGTTTAGCTGTTTAATTTTTCATTCAAACTGCGTTAAGGATTGAACGGTCTGTTTGAGCTCTTTTTTTGTTTTTCACAAAAAAAATGCGAGTAGTGAAAGCCTGACCCAAAGGGTAACGCCCACCAAAAAGGCGGGCAGGCCCAAAATAGTATTAAATTTTTAAACCTTTCAATTTAGCCGGTTTTTTACTGATTAAATAAACGCCCACTATTACCATTAAGCAACTGAATATTTTTACATAGCTGATATCTTCAGCGTATTGATCTTGATTTAAGATAAAGGCATAAATAGCGACCATGATAAAACTTACCACAGGCTGTAAATAAATATAACTTCCGCTAACGGAAGGCGCTACTTTGCTCAGTGCATAAATATTGAATAAGTAGGCTAAAAATGTAGTTCCAAGCACCACAAAAGCAACGGTTAGGTAAGTATTTAGGGTAAAAGCTGCAAAATTGGTATTTAGCAAGTCGTTTATGCCAAACGGGAACATAAAAATAAATCCGAATAAAAATGCCCAGGTAATAACGGTAATTGGGTTGTATTTTGTCATTAAGGGTTTCACTAAAACCATATATAAAGCATAAGAGCAAGCGTTTATAAAAACAAATAAATTTCCTAAAACGGAACTTGTGCCTCCTGCTTTTTGTCCGTATAAAATTAAAAGTACCGCACCAATACCACCAAGTGTAATGCCAATAAGTTTAAGGGACGTGATTTTTTCTTTTAAAATAAAAGCGCTAAAAATTAAAACCATTACGGGAACGGCAGTAATTATAATGGACGCATCAATGGGGGAGGTTAAATTTAATCCGTTAAAAAAAAACATCTGGTTGGTTGCCACGCCCAGCAATCCGCAGAGAATTAGCAATGGGAAATCTTTTTTAGCGACTTTTTCTTTAATAAATGATTTGATGATCCAAAATAACAATCCTGCCCCAAATATTCTTAAAAAAACAAATGCTGAAGGACCAATTTTATTTGGCATAACTCCCTTGGCGATAATGTGGTTTACACCATAAATTACATTGGCACCAAGCAATGCCAAGTGTGCTTTATAATTGTCTTTATTCAATGTTTTTTATTTTAGCTAAAGGTCGAAATTACAATTTATACAGAAAATAAACTGGTACTATTTAATCTATTAATCCTATTTAAACAGATAGGTGTTTTATTCAAAATAAACACTTTACAGTTTTCTTTATAAAATGTAACTTTGCGCTTTTACAAAGTGAAAATAGGAATGGAATATAATTTTAGAAAGATAGAAGCCTACTGGCAAAAGTATTGGGCAGAAAACCAAACGTTTAAAGCCGAAAACCCTGCCCTGAGCGGAGTCGAAGGGAATTCAATAAAACCAAAATATTACGTGTTGGATATGTTTCCGTATCCGTCAGGAGCGGGTTTGCACGTAGGACATCCGCTTGGCTATATCGCTTCGGATATTTATGCGCGCTACAAACGTCATAAAGGATTTAATGTGTTGCATCCGCAAGGCTATGATTCTTTCGGATTGCCAGCCGAGCAATATGCCATTCAAACAGGGCAACATCCTGCAATTACCACAGAAGAAAATATTAAGACCTATAGAAAACAATTGGATCAAATCGGTTTTTCATTCGACTGGTCGCGTGAAGTAAGAACTTCTGATCCTAATTATTATAAATGGACACAGTGGATTTTTATTCAATTGTTCAATTCATGGTACAATAAAGAAAGTGATAAAGCTGAAGATATTTCAACGCTTATTGCCGTTTTTTCTTCTGAAGGAAATTCAAAGGTAAAAGCAGCTTGCGATGATGATATTGAAATATTTACTTCAGAGGAGTGGAGAAATTTTTCCGAAGAAAAACAACAAAAAATAGTATTAAAATATCGTTTAACATTTTTATCTGAAACAGAAGTAAACTGGTGCCCGGGATTGGGAACGGTGTTGGCAAATGATGAAATAGTAAATGGTGTTTCCGAACGTGGAGGTCATCAGGTAATTCGTAAAAAAATGATGCAGTGGAGTATGCGAATAACTGCCTATGCACAAAGATTATTAGATGGATTGGCTAAAATAGATTGGCCGCAACCATTAAAAGATTCTCAAACATATTGGATTGGAAGAAGTGAAGGCGCGATGGTAAGTTTCAAAGTCCTATCCCCAACCCTTTCCGAAGGAAAGGGAGTTAGAGATTCGGGATATTTAACTGGAAATCCGGAAATAGCTCATTTATTGTTGGAAAAAGCAAAGGGAATGAGAGCCAATCCAACCCAAGCAGAATCATTTCTTTGGGAGCAACTGAAGAGTAAAAAATTAGATATAAAATTTAGGCAGCAACATTTAATAGATGATTTTATTGTTGATTTTGTATGTTTGTCTAAAAGATTAATTGTAGAGGTTGATGGCAAAATTCACGAATCTCAGATTGAAAAAGATGCTGAAAGAACTAAAATTCTTGAAAATAAGGGATACAAAGTTATTCGCTTTGCAAATGAGGAAGTAATTGGAAATACTGATAAAGTTGTTTCAAAAATTATTGAGGAACTTGAAAAAAGGCCAACTCTTTCCGAAGGAAAGGGAGCAACCGCGAATAATGAAGTCCTTCCCTTCGGGAAGGATTTAGGATGGGATATTTCTGTTTTCACCACGCGTCCCGACACCATTTATGGGGTAAGTTTTATGACGTTGGCTCCTGAGCACGATTTGGTGTCAAAAATTACAACTCCAGAACAAAAAAATGAAGTTGAAGCCTATATAAAATCAACCGCAAAACGAAGTGAATTAGAACGGATGGCTGATGTAAAAACCATTTCCGGCGTTTTTACCGGTGCGTATGCCCTGCATCCGTTTTCGGGTAAAAAAGTGCCAATTTGGATTGGCGATTATGTGTTGGCGGGTTATGGAACTGGTGCTGTGATGTCCGTTCCCTGTGGCGATCAGCGCGATTATGATTTTGCGAAACATTTTAATCTTGAAATTCCAAATATTTTTGAAGGGGTTGATATTTCTGAAGAAGCCTATGCCGATAAAGAAAACTCGGTGATAGCGAATTCCGATTTCTTAAATGGCTTGCCTTACAAAAAAGCCATGAAACGAATCATTTTCGAAATTGAACAACGTGGTTTTGGTTACGGGAAAGTAAATTTTCGCTTGCGCGATGCCGTTTTTAGCCGTCAGCGTTATTGGGGAGAACCATTTCCGGTATATTATAAAAATGGATTGCCTCAAATGATTAACACACAATATTTGCCGATCGTTTTGCCTGAAGTTGAAAAGTATTTGCCAACCGAAGATGGAAAGCCACCGTTGGGGAATGCAAAAAAATGGTATTGGTTAGAAGTAAATGGAGTTGGAAAAATTGTAAGCAAAGAGGAGTTTGAAAATTCCTCCCCTTTGGGGAGGCTAGGAGGGGCTTTGGAATTAAACACCATGCCGGGTTGGGCAGGAAGTTCTTCTTACTTTAATCGTTATATGGATCCGCATAACACCGAAGAATTTGTAAGCAAAGAAGCGGTGAATTATTGGCAAGATGTTGATTTATACATTGGAGGTAGCGAACACGCAACCGGACATTTATTGTATTCCCGTTTTTGGCAAAAATTCTTGTTCGACAAAGGAATTGTTCCTGTTGATGAATATGC
>JAENXD010000163.1 GCA_016649745.1 Flavobacteriaceae bacterium
AGCCTTCCTCCCAGCCCAACTTCAATAATGGCAATGTCTACTTTGTGTTTTGCAAAACAATCAAACGCCAAACCCACCGTCATTTCAAAAAATGAAAGTTGATGTGCTTCAAAAAATGATTTGTTATTTTCTATAAAATCTACGACTTCCCTTTTCCTTATCATTTTGCCGTTAATTTTAATACGTTCCCTGAAATCCTTTAAATGAGGTGACGTATACAAACCAACCTTATAACCCGCTTCCTGCAAAATAGAGGCCAGCATGTGGCTTGTGGAACCTTTTCCATTGGTTCCTGCCACGTGAATAGTTTTGAAAGTCGATTCAGGATAATTAAGGTGTTTGGAAAGTGCTATACTATTGGTTAAATCTTTTTTAAAAGCTCCTGCACCTTGCCTTTGAAACATGGGCAATTGCGAAAACATCCAATTTAGGGTATTGGTATAATTCATTAAAAATTATTGAGACAATGAAAATCTGTATTTTATAACGCCAATTTGTTTGGAAGGTGCATTTGAATCGGGTTGCCACGTGGTTTTTAAAGCCGCTTCTTTAGCCTGCGACAACAAACATGCTGCTGTATTGGTAGATCCTTTTAAACCGGGAGTTGCATTAATTACTTTTCCATAAATATTCACTTCAATGCTCACGACCACTAATCCTTCTTCATCACAAATATAGTCTGGTTTCGGTCTGCTAATTGGTTTCCTGTTTCCCAACTGGTAATCACCGCCACCACCTCCGGCTCCGGCCCCATTTCCATAGTAGCCATTTGCGTTGGGATCACCTGTTATTTTTCCTTTATCTCCGGCTTTATTGTCGTCTCCCTGGCCGCCGGTTGCTGTACCGTTGGAATTACTCACACCTCCGATTAAAGCATCTAATTTTTTTCTTTTTTCAAGCTCTTCAGCTTGTTTCTTTGCAATGGCTTCCTGTTGCGCTCTTTCTTTTCTCGCAACCTCATCAGCTTTCTTTTTTGCTTCCAGTTGTTTTTTTATGACAATAGCGTCTTCCGTATTTTGCGTAAGTACTTCTTCCGCCACTTTGGGAGCCGATTGTATTACTTCTTCTTTTACAGCTTCCTGTTGTTCTTTTGCGACTTCTTGAGGAGCTGCTCTTAAAGGTTCTGTAGGCTGAATATTTCCTTGTCCAACTTCAGAAGTTCCAAAATTTAAGGCAATCCCGAATTCTTCAGGAGGATCTAAATAAGTCATTCCAAAGAAAAAAAGTGCCACTATTATCAAGCTCATCACTAAACTTGTTAATACGGCTGACTTTCGTTTATAATCTGTATCTAAAAAATTGGACATATTTTTATTTTGGACGAACTGCCAATATTACTTTATATCTGTTTCTGTTTGCAATATCCATTACTTTCACTGCTTTTTCTATAGGAACCCCTTCCTCTGCCCTTAACACTATGGTAGGCTCTTCCTTTCCTGCTAATAATGCCAGCAAATCTTGTTCCAATATTTCCTCATCTACCATTTTGTTGTCAATATAAAAAACCAACCCTTTAGTGATGCTTACAGAAACTGCTTTTTTATTTTCAGTTTTTCCGTTTGCTTTCGGCAACAAAATATCCAAAGCGCTGGTGGTGACTAAAGTTGAGGTAATCATAAAAAATATAAGCAACAAAAAAACAATGTCGGTCATAGACGACATACTAAATTCCGGACTTATTTTATTTCTTCCTCTGATATCCATACTATTTTATTAAAAGATTAGCCCCCTAACCCCCGAAGGGGGAATTTTGGTTGAAAATTTAGTAGGAGAAAGGTTTTTGTTGAACTTTTCTCTATTCTCTTTTCTCTTTTCTAATTATTTATTATTATTTAACTTAAACCGGTTCGTTTAACAAGTCTAAAAATTCTACTGAATGTGCTTCCATTTCATATACTACTTTATTGGTTCTCACCACCAAATGATTGTATTGAATATAGGCAATAATACCCACAATTAAACCGGCAACAGTGGTTGTCATGGCTGTATATAATCCGTCGGACAGCATTTTGATGTCAATTTGCCCGCCGGCATTTGCAATTTGGTGAATAGCGATAATCATCCCAATTACGGTTCCTAAAAACCCAAGCATGGGTGCTGCTCCTGCAATGGTTGCCAAAACGCTTACATTTTTTTCGAGTTTATAAATTTCCAAGCGTCCTGCATTTTCAATAGCAGTGTTGATATCGGCCAAAGGTTTTCCTATTCGAGCAATTCCTTTTTCGATCAATCGTGCTGCTGGTGAATTTGCCTGTGCACATAAAACTTTTGCTGAATCCAGCTTTCCATGAGATACGTAATCCCTGATTTGATTCATGAAATTACTGTCGGTTTTTGAAGCTGCTTTTATGGCAAAATATCTTTCAAAATAAATATACAGCGCAACAGTTAATAAAACTAAAAGTATGGCAATGATTATTTGGCCACCCAATCCGCCATCCATAATAAGGTTGTAAATAGAAAGCGATTTTTCTTCAGAAACGGTCTCCTGTAAAATTTCAGTTGAATCTTGTAGCATAATTAAAAACGTTGAATTATTTTTTTAGTTTTATTTTATTTTCATTTAACGAAAATATGAATTTAAAATTGCATTTATATTTTTATAAAAAAAACCCGAGAAAAATCTCGGGCAATTATAATCTTAAAAAGTAAAATTTCTCATCAGCATAAAAGCAATTGCTCCGGCAACAAAACCTGTTGCAGCCAACCATGCAATATTTTTTAAATACCACATGAAATTAATTTTCTCCATTCCCATGGCTACAACACCCGCTGCCGAGCCTATAATTAACATACTTCCGCCTGTTCCTGCGGAATAAGCCACAAAATGCCATAAATGACTGTCTATTGGCTCTTGAAACATCCCCATACTGGCTGCCACCAAAGGAACGTTATCAATTACTGCCGAACCAACTCCTAAAGCCATGACCACAATATCGGTATTTGGCACTAATAATTTTAAGGCTTCCGCACCATTAAACAATAGACCTAAAGATTCCAAAGCTGCCACTGCCATTAAAATACCAAAGAAAAACAACACACTTGGCATTTCAATTCTTGATAATGATTTATGTACCGGACTGTGATATTCAGCAGGATCAACTTCTTCATCAATATAAGAACTGGAAATATTAAAAGCTCTTTTACTGTAAATTTCAGCAAAAATACCAACAACAGCCAAAGATAACATCATCCCAACATAAGGTGGCAGATGCGTGATTGTTTTAAATACCGGAACAAAAACGATAGAGATTAAACCCAAATATAACATTCTTGGTCCGTACTTGCTGCGCACGCCATCATCTTCTAAAGCAATGTCTATATTTCCTTTAAACGGTTTCATAAATGAAGCAATAAATACAGGAACCGCAACGCATACCAATGACGGTATAATTAGATATTCCATCAATTTAGCAGAAGTTACTTTTTTCCCAATCCAAAGCATCGTTGTGGTAACATCACCAATTGGTGACCAGGCGCCACCTGCATTCGCGGCAATAATAATTAAACTGGCAAACCACAATCGCGTATTTTTTTCGGGTATTATTTTTTGAAGAATAGTAATCAGTACAATTGTTGCAGTAAGGTTGTCTATTATTGAAGACAGAATAAATGCCAGAAATGCAAAAATCCACAATAACTTTTTCTTGCTTTTTGTTTTAACAAAATCTTTAATTGTTGAAAATCCGTCAAAATAATCGATAATTTCAACAATCGTCATTGCACCTAATAGGAAAAATAAAATCTCGGCGGTTTTACCCAAATGATGCAACAATGTTTCTTCCAATAAATGATGTCTTTCAGCCAACGAGAAGTTCGCAAACCCTTCAACCAGTTTATGCCCGGCAGAATCGAACCAGTTTGGAAAGGTGTCAATTCCAAAAGCGACCAAAGCCCAAAGAACAGCCATCATCGCCAAGGCGGGTATAAGTTTATCCACCTTTAAATTATGTTCCAGCGCAATTGCTAAATATCCTAAAATGAAGAGAATTACAATAATTGTTTCCATGTTTTTTATTAAAGTTTAAATTAATTGTTTTAAGGCGATTTCAAAGGCAGTTTTACAAAGCTGCTTTTTGCTTGAATTTCTTTTATACGTATTTTCCAATGCGTTTTTTATGGTGTTTGAAGTATCGCTAAAAATAGCTTCATCTTTCATTGGCAATTCAACTCTGGACTCCATTAAATAAGCAAAAACCCTTGCAATTCCGCAATTCGAAATAAAATCGGGAATTAAACTTACTTGTTTATCTGCAAATTCCATGATAGGTCCAAAGAAAATTTCCTTATCGGCGAAAGGAACATTCGCGCCGGGAGAAATAACTTCCAATCCGGAAGCTGCCATTTTCGCTACTTGTTCTTGAGTAACCAGACGTGATGCAGCCGCAGGAACAAATATTTCTGCAGGCAATGACCAAATTTTTTCATTGATTTCATCAAAAGGAATCATGTTTTCAGCACTTAATTGATTGCCGTTTTTTTCTAAAAACAAGGTTTTCATTTCTTTTGGAGTAAATCCGGTTTCATTAATCAATCCTCCGTTTCTGTCAATAATCCCAACAACTTTAGCGCCCAATTGCGTTAAATAATAAGCCGATGCAGCGCCGACATTTCCAAATCCCTGTACAATGGCTCGTTTTCCTTTTATGGAACCCCCATAAATATTGTAATAATGTTTTACAGCTTCGGCAACACCATAACCTGTTAACATATCTGCAATGGTAACCTTTTTGGATAAATCAGGCGAATAATTGGTGTCTTCAATCACTTTTATAACACCAAATCGCAATTGACCTATTCTGTTAATTTTCTCAGCTTCGGTAGGTTTAAAATGTCCATTAAAAACACCTTCCTGCGGATGCCAGACACCACAATCTTCCGTCATTGGAATTACTTCATGGATTTCATCGACATTTAAATCACCTCCAGTGCCGTAGTAATGCTTTAATAATGGTGAAACGGCTTTATACCATCTTCGTAAAACTTCTTCTTTTCTGGGATCGTTAGGATCGAAATTAATTCCCGATTTAGCGCCACCAATTGCAGGGCCAGAAATGGTAAACTTCACTTCCATGGTTTTCGCCAATGAAAGTACTTCGTTGATATCCAATCCCTTGCGCATTCTCGTACCTCCACCTGCGGCACCACCTCTTAATGAATTTATAACGGTCCACCCTTCTGCTTCAGTTTCTTGATCTTTCCAATGAAAAACAATTTCGGGTTGTTTATTTTCGTACTTTTTTAATAATTTTTTCATCCTTGATTTTAACTAATTATGACTTTAATATATTGCTTGTTATAAATAAAATTGCTTATTGTTTTAAAAATAATCCCTCCAAAGGAGGTCACATCTGTGTCATAATTTAGTTGTTACGCATTAATAGATAATCAAGAGCAACAAATATAATAAAAACTTAAGCACTAATGGTGAAGATTTTTTATGAGAAATTGTCCTTCCATCAATAAAACCCTCAAATATATCATTTACCTGATTTTCAGAACATAAACATTCTAAAAAAATAGATCAAAAAAAATAATAATGTTGTATTTTCTATTTTTTATATCCGTTTTATTCATTTATTAAAAACACTGACTTCTTAAAAATACAATTTTACCAATTTTTGTCAAATACGTAAAATTTAACTTAAAAAAGAATTATATTTGAACAAAAAATAAATTTTATATAAAACTCTTACTAATTATGGATTTTAATCTATCTGAAGAACAAATCATGATACGCGATGCCGCTCGTGATTTTGCTCGTACTGAACTTTTGCCAGGCGTAATTGAACGCGATGAAAAACAAAAATTTCCTACGGAACAAATAAAAAAAATGGGAGAACTTGGTTTTTTGGGAATGATGGTTGATCCAATTTATGGCGGAAGCGGTTTGGATACGATATCGTATGTGTTGGCCATGGAAGAAATTTCAAAAATTGATGCATCGGCTTCAGTGGTGATGTCGGTCAATAATTCTTTGGTTTGCTGGGGATTGGAAACTTACGGAACCGAAGCGCAAAAACAAAAATATTTGGTGCCCCTGGCAAAAGGCGAAATCATTGGAGCATTTTGCTTAAGTGAACCTGAAGCAGGTTCTGATGCCACTTCACAGCGCACAACAGCCATAGATAAAGGAGATTATTATTTATTGAACGGCACAAAAAACTGGATTACCAACGGAAACAACGCAAGTGTTTATATTGTAATTGCCCAAACAGATGTTGCAAAAGGACATAAAGGAATTAATGCTTTAATCGTTGAAAAAGGAATGCCTGGTTTTATGGTTGGAAACAAAGAAAATAAGTTAGGAATTCGTGGATCTGATACCCATTCATTGATGTTTACAGATGTAAAGATACCCAAAGAAAATAGAATTGGCGAGGATGGATTCGGATTTAAATTTGCTATGAAAACTCTTGCAGGAGGTCGAATTGGCATTGCTGCCCAAGCTTTGGGAATTGCTTCCGGTGCCTATGAATTGGCGCTAAAATACTCTAAAGAACGCAGGACTTTTGGAAAGGAAATCAGCCAGCATCAAGCCATTGCATTTAAATTGGCAGATATGGCAACCTCTATTGAAGCCTCGAGACATTTATGTATGAAGGCTGCTTGGGAAAAAGACCAACACTTAAACTATGATTTAAGCGGTGCCATGGCAAAATTATATGCCGCAGATACCGCAATGAACGTAACCGTTGAAGCTGTGCAAATTCACGGAGGTTATGGTTTTGTAAAAGAATACCATGTGGAACGTTTAATGCGTGATGCCAAGATTACTCAAATTTATGAGGGAACTTCTGAAATTCAAAAAATAGTGATTTCAAGATCTGTATTAAGTTAATCCTATCCCCAGCCCATTCCAAAGGAAAGGGAGTTTAATTTGAAATTAAATAGTCGAGCCTTAAAAACTCAAATATAGTTTAAAAATTATAAAAAAGTTAGATTCAAACCAACTTTGTAACGCTTGAAAAAATGTACAAAAAGA
>JAENXD010000144.1 GCA_016649745.1 Flavobacteriaceae bacterium
ATAGTGCCCGTTTTTTTATTGAATAAGATGTTATCGTAAAAAGGCAGATTTTCAAAAAGTTCGGTTTTAATTTTTAAAATTTCCTCCTGTGTCTTTGGTGTTTTATCATAAAGCTGAATAAAATCAAATTTGTCTTCATCCTTATTTTTTTTCAATTCTTTAATGTCACCAATGGCAACTGTAAAATCTACCTCCGGAAAATGGTTTAAATTTTTAGTTAATTTATTCCAATCATTGAATTTTTTTGGCGTAAATAAGGTTGGGTCTTCAACTGCCAAAATGATCAAATTGCCTTCTTCACCAAAAAGTTTCAGAAACTTATCGTACTCAACGTTAACTTTATGATTTTTGGGAAGTAAATTTGCTTCTGTATATGAAAAACGCATATACTTTATTTGTGAAGCTAAAAATAAAGTGATGGCGGCTATTACAACTAAGATTAAATATCTTCTTTTTAAAATAAACCGAGAAAGCCTTGACCAAAAATCCATTCAAAAAAATTTCTGCAAAGATATTAAAATACTTTGGCCTATAGGGATTTGGGTACTAAAATCCCAGTCTAATTTTATAGGATATTTTTACGGCCAAATTATCGCTCCATTCTGGGTTCTGATTGGCGCCATATCTATAAAATGTGCTCAATCCAAATCCTTTAAACAGGCTTTTAAATTCCAAACCGCTTTCTAAATAGCCGTTATTTAAACTTTTAAAAACAAATCCATTATGAAAGGATGAATTGTCTATGTCGCCAATGGCGGCCCTGGTGACAAATATCAATTGCGGTTTAAATTTAGTGCCAAAATTAAAAGGTTTTAATTCGTGTTTTAAGTGAATTGCGGCAAACCTGTCTGAAATAAATTCGTTGTAACCCATCGTTTCAAAACTGTTTTTCCCCACAAAAT
This sequence comes from Flavobacteriaceae bacterium, assembly GCA_016649745.1. Lineage (GTDB taxonomy): Bacteria > Bacteroidota > Bacteroidia > Flavobacteriales > Flavobacteriaceae > Lutibacter. Next base: position 903 of record JAENXD010000144.1, read on the forward strand.
TGATGCGGTTTGCCCAAGGATTTTTAAAGGATGCATTTGGAGATGAATTAAACAGGTGTGAAATTGGCGCATCGCCCAAAACAATTCCGCCTTCCAATAATATGGACGTGGTTGCTTTTTGAAGCCGTTTTATTTCGTGCTGCGCCCTAAAATTTAGTTGGGTGAAGTCGAAATCTCCGTTTAGCACATTTTCAAAACTTTTTGTGAGTTGAAACGTGAATTGGGGAAATTCATTTTTAATCCTCAATTTTCCTATTGGAGAATTCATATACTCACTTTTCGGATTGTATTGAAAACCAAAAATGGCAGTTGTTAAACCATATTGCGACAAATTTTTATCGGAAGAAATATATTGATAATCAAATAATGGTTTGTAATCGCCTGAACTTATTTGAAATTCAGCTTCTAAATTTGGCCGAATGTCGTGTTTTAAATAGGCACTTGCCGTTTTGTAATTATAAAATTGGCCAAGATTCAAATTTCTTAGGTTTAACAGCGAAAATGTAGTGTTTATTGCGATGAAGTCCAATGAAGCAGCTTCTTTTAAATCGTTGGTGTAATTGGCGCCAATCCAGGTATTTGTATTCTTGTTTAGCCGGAATGAAGTTCCTATTGTATATTTAAAATCCCGGTCTTTTGTGCCATAAGCCAAATACGATTCCAGTTTAAATATATTGGAAAAGCTTGCATTTGTTTCGCCGCCAAAACCAACTCTGAAACCTTCATAATTGTTGAAATTTAGAATTTTTCCCAAATTTAAATCGATGTATTTTGTGGGATAAATTCCTTTTAAAATATTTCTGCCAATATGAATCTTTTGTTCAATATTCTCACCATCAACTTTAACAAGGCTGTCCAACATTTTGTAGGTATTTTTTCCTCTTTCAGTTATTGAATCTGTTCTGTAGCTGTCCCAAAAACCATCCTTTTTTTTCGCCGCATCATCATTAAATTGTATGGTTGGCGCAGCGCTTTTCACTACAATCGGCGTATTTATTTCAATGTTTGTATTTGTGGCTTTTGAAATGAAATACGTAACATCACTTTCACTTTTAGTTTTGGTGGATACAATGGAATCATTTTTTTTGGATTCCCCAAATTTTATGGAGCCGCCAAACAATGAAATGCGCTCCTTATTGTCACCTTTTTTTAATACCACATCCATTTCCTGCGGAAACCAAATGTTGCCGGGTTTCATATAACTGTAATTTTGAGTTGCTTTCACATTGATCATTCCCTTTAGCTCGGCAATGGCTTTTGTGAGGGCAAAACTCTGAATGTCAATATATAAAACGCCTTCAATTCCCAACGTTTCTTTCTTTTCTTTTGGTTTAAAATAGATTAAAATTGAATTTCCGGATTCCGTTTTTACGGTATCTAAAATTTTATAATTGTAGGTTTTTAGCGCATCATCAGCTATCGGATTGATGTATTTTGTCCCGGCCAGCACATAATATTCATTGTAAAACGATAAATCTTGAAAAGTGACCGCCAGCAATTCATAAATAGGTTCTTTTAAACCTGCCATTCGTGAAGCCACCACCGTTTCTTTTTTTCCTTTTCCCTTTTGAAATTGAAATTCTGAAATTTTTTCTGAAATGTATAAGTGCGATTTGTCAATTTCTTTTTTGAATTTGTAATTGGAAGAATCCAGTTTTTTAAATTGTTTTTGGCCTTCTTTCAATACAAAAACAGAGTCGATGTTCCCGCTGATAGAATCGGGGTTCGCTGTGACCAATATTTTGGTGTAGGTATTAAATTTGAAGGAATTCAACGATTTTTCAATATCATTTTTCGATTTATTTTTTATCGTGTTTTTTATAATCTGAAGTGCCGGATTTTCTCTGGCCACAATTTGAACTTCTTTTAAACTTTCGGTTTTTGGATTTAAAGCTATTTTTAGAAACTTCTCATTTTTAGTAATTGGAAAAAGCAGCGTTTCATAGCCAACATAAGAAATGCTTATTTGCGTTACTGTTTTGCTTGATTTTATATTAAATTTTCCGTCAATATCCGTCAATGTCCCAAAATTAGAGGAAGTTGTAATGGTGGCAAATGGCAAAGGCTGTTTGGTTTTTCCGTCTAATACAATCCCCTGAATTTGGGTTTGTGAAATGGACAGAAAAGGAAAGAGCAAGAATAAAAAAAAGACGTTTTTCATAAAATTTATTTCGATAAGCAAAACAAATATAAGTGAATAAAAAAGCACCCTTTTGAGTGCTTTGATTTTTTTTGATAAATTTAACTTTTTTAAAAATTAAACTTTCATAATTTCCTGGTCTTTAATTTTATAATGGTTATCAACCTCAACAATAAAGGCATCCGTTAATTTTTGGATGCTGGCTTCGGCGTTTGCTTTCATATCTTCAGAAACTTCGGTTTTTTTAATTTCGCTCATCGCTTCCCTGCGACCATTTCTGATGCTCACCTTTGCAAATTCAGTGGCAACTTTTGCCTGTTTTGAAAGTTCTTTTCGTCTTTCTTCCGTTAAAACCGGCACATTGATAATAATGATGTCTCCATTGTTCATAGGGTTAAATCCCAAATTGGCCAACATAATTGCTTTTTCAATTGGGTGCAACATATTTTTTTCCCAAGGCTGCACGGTAATCGTGTGCGCGTCCATAGTGCTTACGTTTGCAATTTGCGCCAAAGGTGTTTGGGCACCATAATAATCAACGTTTACATTTCCCAACATTGCCGGACTTGCTTTTCCCGCCCTGATATTTCTGAACTCTTTTTCTAAATGCAGAATAGAATTTTCCATCAATTCTTTTGTGCTATCTATAATAAAGTCTAATTCCTCATTCATAATTTGTTAAAATAAATTATAGGTTTATTTATCAATTTTTGTTCCGATATTTTCTCCTGAAATCACTTTGCCCAAATTTCCTTCCACATTCATATCAAAAACAATAATGGGTAAATTATTTTCCTGACTTAGTGTAAATGCGGTCATGTCCATCACTTTTAAACCTTTATCCATAACGTCTTGGTACGAAATGCTATCAAATTTGATGGCGTCTTTGTTTAATTCAGGGTCTGATGTGTAAATTCCGTCAACTCGCGTTCCTTTTAGAATAACGTCGGCACCAATTTCTATTGCTCTTAAAACGGCTGCAGTATCAGTTGTAAAATATGGATTTCCGGTGCCTCCGCCAAAAATAACCACACGGCCTTTTTCCAAATGGCGAACTGCCCTTCTTTTGATAAAAGGTTCAGCAACCTGTTCCATTTTAATGGCAGTAAGCAATCTGGTTTTTATGCCAATGGCTTCAATAGCGCTTTGTAAGGCCAAACCGTTAATAATGGTGGCAAGCATTCCCATATAATCTCCCTGAACCCGGTCAATGCCAATACTTGCGCCTGCAACGCCTCTAAAAATGTTTCCGCCTCCAATAACAATTGCGACTTCTTTGCCATTTTCAACAATTTTTTTGATTTCTTCAGCGTAAGCCGATAATCGTGTTGGATCTATACCGTATTGGCGATCACCCATAAGTGCTTCACCACTTAGTTTTAATAGAATTCTTTTATAAGCCATTATTTTATTTGAAAGTTATGCAAATATAAGAAATACTTTATAAGTAAAAAGGCAATGTTACTGTTGGATAGAACTATTATTTAAGTCAATTTGAAGATTATTTTTTTGAGAATAGTATTCGATAATTAATTTGAATGAATTTAGGGAAGCAAATTCTACATCAGCCAAAGGTTTTTTTATTTCCAAATATTGATTTTTAAGTATCTTATATTGGGATGTTTTTATTTTTTCTGAAATTAAAATTGAGATTAATGACTGAGAAATTTCAGCTAAGTTTTTTGACAAAGGCGCAATATTTTTAAGTATAGGATTTATTTTGAGCTGGGTAAATAGCACATCATTTTCAACCCATTTATTTAATATCGAAATCAATTCTTTTTTTGAATTAGCATCCTTTCCGGAAAGATACTTTTTTGTTAAGTTGTTAAATATTATAGCATCTGAAGCGTCAGCAGTGCAGGCATCAGCAAATAGTGTAAAAGGAGAATATGTTTTGTATTTTTTACCACCTTTGTTTCGGGTATAGATTTTTAAGGGCTCATAAACCTTTGTCAATTTTATTAAGGCTTCTATATTTTGATGATTACTAATATTTCGTAAAATAACATCTCTGTTTCTTATATGTGTTATGCCTAACTCTTCTAATCTTGAACTGATAACCTCAAGTCTTTTAAACATATTGTCCACATCATTAATAGCTTTATTTGACCATAACCTTTCTGCGATGGCTGCCGTTCTAGGCCAAATTCTTGAATCTATTGTTATAGGAGTAACCAATTCACTCCACATTGTTGCTTCTCCTCCTAAAATATTTTTTAATTCCTCATCGGTCAAACCATGATTATCAGTAAATGGCTCATTTGTATAGTGAAGTCTGACAGACTCTAAGAGGTCAATATAATACCCTTTAGAGAGTACTGTTTTATAACCTAATTTGGCGGCTTTTAGCATTGCCTCAGTCCCTCTCCAAGAATGAATAACAACATCTTTTGGTAATCCGGGTTGAAAAATTTCATCCCAACCCATCATAGTTTTACCATTATCTTCAAGTATTTTTTGAACCCTTATGTTAAAATATGCTTGCAGTTCATGATTATTTTTTATACCATGCTGTATTTTAAAGGCTTGAATCTTTTTATTTTCATCCCAATGTTTGCCTTCGTTTTCATCACCGCCAATATGGAAATAGTTGTCAGGAAATAATGGAGATATTTCTGTAATAACATCATTTAAAATTTCATATGTTTCATCATTTGTGGGGTCTAGTGTTGGATTAAATATACCAGAATAGCGTTCTATTTCATATATAGTATCTTTACTGGCAATTTCAGGATAGGCTACTAACCAAGAGGTTGCGTGGCCTGGAATATCAAATTCTGGGACAACTCGAATACCTAAATCTGAAGCATATTGCACGACTTCTTTAATTTGGTCGTGGGTATAATATTGTCCATCAGATCCTAATTGATGAAGTTTAGGTCGTGAATTAATTTCTACCCTAAAACCCTGATCATCTGTTAAATGCCAATGAAAAACATTCAATTTTACAGAAGCCATTGCATCTAAATTTCGTTTAATAACATCTAGTGGTTGATAGTGTCGAGCAACATCCATCATTAAACCTCTCCATGGAAATCTTGGTGCATCATTAATTATAATTTCAGGGAAAAAATAGGCTGATTCATTATTTGTAACCAATTGCAGCAAGGTTTCTAAAGCATAAATTACACCTATGTCGGTAGAGGCATTAATAGAAATTTTATCTTTTGAAACTTTAAGTTGATAAGATTCGTCTTCATTAAGTTTCAGTTTCCCAATTCTTTTAAAATTGATTTCTAAGGAAGGATTTTCAATTTCTGAATTTTTATACGCAAAACCTTGTTCAATAAAAACACCAGTTCTCCCACTTAACCTTTTTAGAAATTTTGTTGTGGCATTATCAATTCTTTTATTAGTCTCTTGGTTTACGGCAATTGTAAAATTTGGTTCAATAGTATAGTTTGAATTACCAAAAACAATTTCTTGTGGCCAAGGCATTAAATTTAAATTGTTGCTTTGGCTAAAACACGAGAATGATACTAATCCAATAACTATAAGAATGATTTTTTTCATTGTAAAAATTTAGAAATTATATTTTTTAAAAGCTTCAAGAGCTGCATAATCAGCCAAGCCTAATTCATGGTACTTTTGAGCTGTTTCGTTATTTCTTTCTTCAGCACGTACCCAAAACTCTCTGGTATCATTTCCTTGAAACATGACGCCATCTTTTTGAGATTGATGGTAGAATATTGCTTTTCGTTTTTTCAAAACCTGGTCAGGGCTCATTGGTACCGCCATATCTATTTGATGTATATCCCATTCGTGCCATGCGCCTCTGTAAAGCCAAACCCAGCAATCGTTCATATAATCATGATCTTTTAAATTTTCTAATGCTACAGAAATAGTATCTAAACAAACTTTATGGGTTCCGTGTGGATCAGCTAAATCACCGGCTGCAAAAATTTGGTGCGGTTTTACTTCTGCAATTAAATTTGCGACAATATCAATATCAATTTGACCTATAGGATTTTTTTTAACAGTTCCGGTTTCGTAAAATGGTAGATTTAAAAAGTGAACATTCTTATCTGGAACTCCAATAAAGCGGGTAGCGGCCAGTGATTCTCTTTTTCTAATTAATCCTTTTAGTTTACGGACTTCTATATCATCTTCTTTATCTCCTTTTTTAGAATTTATTTTTTTTATTAAAATATCAATGTTCAAATCTTTTGGAGTGACATCTTTAATAACTTCAGCAAATTTTAAAGCTTCGTGATCTGAAACAGCAATATTACCCGATGTTTGGTAAGCAATATGAACCTCATGCCCTTGTTCAACTAGTCGGTCAAAAGTACCTCCCATTGATATGACATCATCATCAGGATGTGGACTAAAAATAATTACACGTTTTTTTATTGGATTCGCTCTTTCAGGTCTTGATGAATCATCTGCGTTTGGTTTTCCTCCTGGCCATCCCGTAATGGTATGTTGCAGTTTATTAAACATTTTTATATTTACATCATATGCTGAACCTTCTTGTGAAATTAGGCTAGACATACCATATTC
>JAENXD010000258.1 GCA_016649745.1 Flavobacteriaceae bacterium
ATACAACACAATCGCCTCTTTCATAAGCACCGTTTGCTCACCCGATTTTAGTGGCGGCAATTCTTCCAAAACTTTATAATGTGGCCAGCCGTCGTTGTCGAAAAAATCAAATTCGTAATAGCCAAAAGGCTCCAACAACCGGCAAATTGCAATGTGCATTAAATTTACTTTGTCGTCTTTTTTAAATTCTTTGGCGCCTTGTCCCAATTCCTGAACCCCTATTAAATAAATAATCGCATCTAAATTCAGGGCTTCTCCTTCGCTAAAAGTGGCCGATAATATGTTGAGAACTTTCTCCCAATCTTCTTTTAAATTTTGATCTCTTGACATCTTTAATCTTTAGTTAGAATCAGTAAGGGAATAAGGGACACAGAATTGACGCTGTAATTTTGTTATTTTCCAAGGCGTAAATGATTTAAATAGCTTGGCTATTTAAAGATTTTACAACGTAGAAAAAGGGCAAAAGAACAAGTCAAAATGAGTAAATTATTTCTTTACTGTTTCTTGTTTGTGCAAATATACAAATCGATTGATGTATATTTACAAAAATCAAGATATGAATACATTTGACATCATCATCACCGCACTTTTGTTATTTGGTTTTGTAAGAGGCTTGTTTAAAGGCCTGTTTCTTGAAGTTGCTTCATTTATTGCCCTGATTGCAGGGATTTATGGAGCTATGCATTTCTCTCATTATATAAAAGATTTGCTGGTTCCCCTTGTCTCTTGGGAAGAAAAATACATCACTTTGGCAGCATTTGCCGTAACTTTTATTATCATCGTATTGGTAATTACTTTGATAGGAAAACTTTTTACAAAAATTGCTGATTTTGCGAGTTTGGGCATTTTAAACAAATTGCTTGGCGGCATTTTCGGCACTTTAAAAATTGGGTTTGTTTTAAGTCTTATTTTATTGGTTTTCAGCAAATTAAATAATAAAATTCCATTTTTATCAGCCGAACAACAAGAAAACGCTGTTTTATATGAACCCCTTAAAAATTTGGCGCCAAACATTTTTCCTGATTTTGTAAAAGTTGAAGAACCTGAAAATGAAAAGATTGATGCCTTGATTCTTCAAGAATAGCTTTAAATCTCTTTGATGTCTGTGGCATTTACCCAACCAATTTTACCGTCGGCTATTTTAATTTTTTTCCAGTTGGAAAGCGCATCCAAAATAGTCACTTTGGTGCCTTCGTGAAGTTCAAAAACGGTTTCGCCATCTAAAGACGGGGAATTTTTAACATCCGTTTTTGAAGAAAAAATAATGGCGCTTCTGCTTTTTTGAGTGGTTTCATAATTGCTGAATGCAAAAATCACCGTAAAAATCATCAAAAAAACAGCAAAAATAGTGGTGTTAAAATAAAATATTTTCTTTTTTGGGGAAGTTGAAAAATAATACATCAAAAAAAGAAACGCAGCTAAAAATGATGCTGTAACTGCCAATATTGCCCAAGTGTCATAGGTTAGTTTTTGAACCACATTTGTAGAAAATCGCTGTAAAAATGTTTTTGGCAAATCTTCAACCACATCTATGGTCATTCGTTTTGCAAAAACCAAGTTATTTGAAGCGTCTATGTGCATCGGATTTAGTTTTATGGCCTTTTCATAATAATAAATGGAAGGCGCCACTTTGTCCAATTTATAATAGCTGTTCCCTAAATTAAAAAACAAATCATCCGATTCAAGTCCGCTTTTTTCAATGTTTAAATACAATTGAATGGCTTTGGAATATTCACCATTTTTATAAAAATTATTCGCTTTTGAAAACAACTCATTGGTGGTTTGCGCATAGGAAATGCATCCAAAAAATAACGTTAGCACAAAAATAAATCGGGTCTTCATATTACAGCTGTTTTTCGATTTCGGTTAATATTTCAACAGTTTTGTCGTACTCTTTTTTCATCATAACATCAGTTGTTGGCGTATAACGCGCAAAATCACATTCATTTAAAACCGTTATAAATTCCTTTATTGTTGCGGAATTCACGCCTTTAATTTGCATTAATTCGCCTATTTTTTCTTTAGACATTTCCAAGGTTTCAATCTGAAGTTTTGCTCTTAAAAAATTGTGAAGCGCCTTTTCCAATGCTACATAAAATGCTTCTTTTTTGCCCAATTGTTTTTTGGCCTCGCTCAAATATTTTCGCGCCAATTTATTGGCATTTCTAATTTTATTTCCAAAAATATCTCCTGCGCGTTTTGCGCGTTTTTTTCCAATAAGTATCCCAATTGGAATCACTAAAAACGGCAGCAACAACAATAAATAAAATTCGGTTGAATGCAAAAAATCCTTTTTTAAAGCAGATTTAAACGTGGTTTCCAATGCTATAAATCTGAAATTATTTCCATTGGTCACCACATTTTTTTTAATAGTTCCTGCAGAGTCATTGTTTGCAAAAGGCAGGTCTTTGCCTTCGGTAACCTCCACAAAAACAGCTTCTGCCAAAATGGTGTGGTATTTTTTGTCTTTCGGATTGAAATAGGAAAAACTAACTTCCGGAATTTTATATTTTCCTTTAAATTGCGGAACTACTGTATAGGCATCTGATATTGATCCACGCAAACCGCTTAAAGATGTGGTGACCTCTTCTTTATGTTCTGGCGTGTAAGCCTCCAATTCGGCCGGAGTGACTATTTTAGGGATTTCAAACAATTTTAAATTGCCGCTTCCTTTTACTTCAACCTTTATTTGTGCTGCATCATTAGCCTTTAATACATTTTTATCGGCCAAAACGCTGAACTCAAATTCTCCTACCGCTCCTGAAAAATCAATAGGTTTTCCTTCTTCAGGCAAAGCCTTTACTCTTACTTTTCTGACCGCCGATTCTGTTGCGAAATTAATATTTCTGGTGATCATATTTCCAAAAAAATCGCCTCTTCCTGTAGGAATTCCCACTGAAAAGTCCATTTTCATAGGTTCAATAACTAATACTCCAGCTCGCTGAGGAATTAGAACGGCTCTTTTTAGCACTAAGAACCGATAATCCTCACCATTGTATTTCCCGTTTTGAACATTGATGTCCGTAACTTCAATATCTTGGTTCCAAAAACCGTTGTACTGCGGAGATTCACTCACGCGCCAATCGTTTACGCTGATGTTTTGACTTACAAATAATTTATAAACCACGTAAATTCCTTCACCCACATACGGATTTAAATTTGATACCTCTGCCACCAAATGTATGTTTTGCTGCGCAATATATTCAGGATTATTAGGATCTTTTGGGATTTCTATGGATTTTGATACCGTTAATTTAATGGCATTCGACTTAACAATTTCATTATCATACTCAATGGTAGCCGG
>JAENXD010000212.1 GCA_016649745.1 Flavobacteriaceae bacterium
CGTATTTCAGGCTATTTACACATAATTACAGCTATAACGACTTTAGACTTATATCGTCAATAATTATGTTAAAAGAAATTATGGCTTATTAATTATAGTTTTATATGTAAGCTTTAATATTTTATAATGTAAAATATCCCAGAAGCTGTATTTATTCTTTGCGATATTCTGCACAATCCCCAATAAAAAATATTCTATGCGATTCTCAGTGATTGGGTTTTTGGTAAATAATATTTATTCACGTTCTAAAAGTTTTCAGGATATTCTTGTTAAGTTGTTATTAGTCATATAAACTCTTCCATAATTTCTTTTATAAACTCATTCTTTGCTTTTTTACTAAATAAGATTTTAAAAGTCATATTAATTATTGGAACGTCAATTATTCCCAATATTAATGCTACTAGCAAATAAGTTATGTTTTTTCTTGCTTCATCCATTCCATTTATACTATTAATGAAACTTGAAACAAAATTCCAAGATTCATTTTGAAATAAATAAATTAGAGAAATAATACAAATTAGAATAATTGATAATAATGCTAAAAAAACACCTCCTATTTTTCTGTTTTTTAATCTTGATTTAATTATTTTATTTATTAAATCTGTATTCTTTTTATCTTTCTCTTTTAATTTGTTTTCTGCATTTATTTTTTCTTGCTCATCATAAATACTTAACTGAATCGCATCAGCTTTAATTTTAACTTTAGATGTTTGCTCTTTTAATTTTTTTAATTCTCTTGAATACAAGTTAAGTGTTTCTTTTAAATCAGAAGCTTTTTCATTTAATTTTTCATTTTCTGATTTTGTAATAGAGCTGTATTCAGTAACTTTTTCCAATCTTTTACTTTTTTCCTCAATTGTCCCTTCTAATTCTTCTATTTTTTGCGTCTTAATTGTTATTTGCTTATTAATCTCTGATTCTACAAATTCTTCAAGTTCACTTTCATCAAATTCTCTCTTTTCAAAGTTCTTCAAAAATAACTCATCTTTAAGGCAATCAAGAATTAATTTTTCGTTGTCAATACCCATTTTATGAAAATACTTAACGCTTCTTATCGCAATCTTAGAAGAAAAGTTATTTTCATCAATTGCTGGTGTAGATATAGTACTTATAAAGGCTCTTAAGTAATTTTCTTTTGTTTTTAAAGGAGATTGTCGCAATAATTTTTTTAGAAGAATCGATGGTTTAAAAAATGTTGGGATTAAAATTCCAACAGTTTTTTTTCGTAGTTCATTTAAATCAAACTTAATCAATGTTTTATCTAACGTTACACCAAAATACTTAGCATTATTCATTGAAGTTACATTTGAACTTCTTAAATGAAGAATCGCTTCTCTTAAAAAAATATCATGTTGAACTTGTAGTGGTTCTTTTTGCCCTTTCCTTTTTAATCCTTTATCACCTCTAACTTCGTCTAAAATTTCAAGATAGGAATTATATGAGCTTTCCTGATCTAATAAAAAATCTTCATTTTTTAGTAAAGCATCAAACTTCGAATTATAAATTACTAATTTCTTCTCTTTCATACTATTTTGAGAATGCAAAATAATATCACAAGGGTGAGGTGTATTGTCTCTGTCTTCTAATAATTTTTCATAATAGCTTTCTGCAAACATGTCAAGCTTTCCTGAATTTAGTAAAGCTTTAATTTGAGAAGGCAACAAATCTTTTTCAAGATATTTTTCAAAATCTTTTTTTCGATTATTTAATTCATCATAAGTTTTAGTTGTGTACTTAAATTTTATTCCTAGTTCTGAACCTAATTCGAGTAAAAATTTTGCTGCTTGATTTTCTGGATGATTATGTAAATTAAGTATTGAATAAATAAAGTTAGTATCAACAAAAACAATCCAATCGAATTTTATTTCATCATAAACTTTTTTGTATTCTTCTTGAGATAATCCTAGAGAATAAAATGACTCTGTTTTATTTGCAAGGCTTGTCAAATATTGAAGTATATTAGAGTCTACAATTTCTGGGTAAATCGTAATATACTTTGAAAGAATTTTTGAAAGGTTTCCATTTTTAGTTTCCTTTAAATACTTTTTAACTAAAAATTTCACATCATCATCATATTCACTTTCTACATTTGTAAGATTTTCAATAATATTTTTACCATGTGTTAAATAACAATCATAAATAAAAGTCCTAAATATTTCCCATAAATCATTAACCTCATTTTCAACAATTGCATAATTTTCCTCAAATGCAATTTTTTCAATATGATTTTTAAATAAATTAAATCGAGCATCGCTGTTTTCACTGATTTTCAAACTCTCTTGTCTAAACTTTAGGCTTTCATCTAAAGTCAACTTAAAATTTCCTTTTCCGTCTTTTTCTATTAATCCATTGTCTAAAAGTCGTTCGACACTATCATTTATTTCCTGCTCATGAATTTCTAACGTTAATTCTTTAATTATCTCTTTTGATATATTATTCTTCTCTATACCATTATCACCATTAATATATATTATGAATTTAACAATTCCATCTAAAGTTCCTTCTCTTGCATCAGATTGTGATAAATCAAGAACCCTTATTATTTTATTAATATCAGCCATTCAATTAATTTTATATAAAGATATAGCAATATAGCTAATAAGTTTTAACAAATTAAATAGAGTTTTCAATTGTTGTAAACTATGTTTGTCGTTCCACACACATTACACTTCCCTCCTATCTTTTATTGGGCAAATTGGTGTTCATAAACTGTGGCATAAGCAACTTATAAACATAAAACTTTCATAAATTAAACCATTTAAATTTTTGGGTAAAAAATTTATCATATTTTTGAAACCTAAAATTTTATCCCATGAAAAAACAAATGCTATTTGTCATCATCATGCTTTTGATGATTGATTTAAATGCCCAAACAACAGAAGTCAAATTATACAATCCGGAAGCAGATGCAAAAACAGATCTTCAAAACCTGGTTGCAAAAGCAAACACCGAAGGAAAACATGTGCTGGTGCAAATTGGCGGAAACTGGTGCAGCTGGTGTGTTAAATTTAATAAAAAAGCAACTGAGAACGACACGTTAAAAAGTGCATTGACAGAGAAATATATCACCTATCATCTTAATTATTCCAAAGAAAATTGGAATGAAAACATTTTGGCCGGCTTGGGTTATCCGCAACGTTTTGGTTTTCCGGTATTTGTGGTATTGGATGGAAAAGGAAACAGGTTGCATACCCAAAATAGCGTTTATTTAGAGGAAAATAAAGGTTATTCAACCAAAGAAGTGCTGGAATTTTTAAACAACTGGTCCCCCACTGCTTTAGATCCAAAAAGCTATCCTTCCAAAGTAAGGAATTAAGGAAAATAATTATTGCCGATAATTAAACTTTCAGCCATAATTTATTAAAAAAAATAGCGCCACTTGGCGCTATTTTTCATTTATGGCATCTTCATGTTTTAATTTCAATTTAACAGCTTTGTAATCAAAATAGCTTTTTATAATGTGTGAATTATGCAAATTTGGTTTAAAATTATGTAACGCACATTTAACCTAACTTATGGATCTTTGCACTATTATAATTATTATCAAAAATCATTGTGAATTTAACTCTAAGCAGTTAGGTAACAATGATATTTGCTATACTAACCATATAAAAACTAAAAAACCAATCTCATGGAAAAAGGAAATATTGAAATTAAAGAAGAAATTTTAAGAAAATTAGAAGACATTAAAAATACCACAGAAAGTTTGGTCGTAAAAGTTGGCCATCTTCAGGTAGATTTATTTAATTACCCTGATAAAGAACTTGAAAAATTTCTTGATACCTTAAACAAAGCTTTTTCAGATAAACACGTGCTGATTTCTGAAATTTGTACCAAACATGAAGAAGAACTTAATCATTTAAAGTTGTAATACACTTTTACCAATTGACCTTAAATGGCTTGAAAAGCCAATAGAAAACATAAAAATAGCGCCTTTCAGCGCTATTTTTCATGATATTGGTTTTCTTAATTGTATTTTATTACAACGTAAATGGCCCATAATCCAAATAGCCTTTTTTTCCCGGCGTGTAAAATGTATTTTGGTCCCATTCGGTTAATGCCAAATTATTTTCAAAGCGCTCCGCCAAATCCGGATTTGAAATAAAGGGTTTTCCAAAGGCCACCAAATCGGCTTCGCCACGTTCAATCACCGCATTTCCGGTTTCTTGTGTAAATCCGCCGTTGATCATTAAAGTTCCGTGATATAATGACCTAAAATGTTTTGCGATTTTTGTTACGGCAAAAGGAACTTCAGAAACATCGGTAAACGGTTCCGACAAATGAACATAAGCCAACTGATAATCGTTTAGTTTTTTAATGATATATTCAAAAGTTGGAATGGTTTCTTCATCAACCGTAATTCCGTGTAAATTGTGCATCGAAGGATTAAATCTCACCCCAATTTTTTGTTCCGGAATTTCATTTTTAACGGCATCCAATACTTCAAAAAGGAATCTTGCCCTGTTTTCTATGCTTCCGCCATAATTGTCGGTTCTTTGATTTGAACATTTATTAAAAAACTGGTGAAACAAATAACCATTTGAAGAATGGATTTCAACACCGTCAAAACCGGCTTCAACAGCATTTTTTGCCGCTTGCCTAAAATCGTTGATGGTTGTTTTAATATCTTCAATCGTCATTGCTTTTGGCGTTACCGTATCTTTAAATCCTTGCGGCGTGAAAGATTTGCTGTTCGGATTGATGGCCGATGGCGCCAAAGGCAATTCGCCATGATGAAAATCGGGATGCGAAACCCTGCCCACATGCCACAATTGAATAAAGATTTTCCCTCCTTTTTTATGAACAGCTTCAGTCACTATTTTCCAGCCTTCAACCTGCGCTTTTGCGTAAATTCCAGGTGTATTTATATAGCC
>JAENXD010000017.1 GCA_016649745.1 Flavobacteriaceae bacterium
ATACGTGTTTTCCACGCATTAACGGAATCGCACAAAACGAACATGGGCGGTCGCAGCCTTCCGCAATTTTTAAATAAGCGTAATGTGTTGGTGTAGTGGTTAATCGTTCTCCTATTAGCTCATGTTTATAATCAGCCTCCAACACTTTTAACAAGTTTGGTAAATCGTGCGTGCCGAAATATTCGTCCACATTGGGAATTTCCTTTTGTAAATCTGGTTTATAGCGCTCACTTAAACAGCCTGTAACATAAACCCTGTCAACTTCACCCAGTTCCTTTTTATTGACATAGTGTAAAATGGTATTGATTGATTCTTCTTTTGCATCGCCAATAAATCCGCAGGTATTGATGACCACGATGTTACCCTCATCATTTTCATCTTCATGAACCACATTTTTATTGTTCGCCAATAATTGCCCCATCAACACTTCGCTGTCGTATACATTTTTGGAGCATCCTAAAGTAACTACATTTATTTTATTCTCTTTTTTTGATTTGGTTCTCATCTCTTTTCTTTAAGGATGGCAAAAGTACTACTTTTCAAATTGATAGCATAAAATAACCTAAACTCTTTATTTATAGTTCTCTGGGAGTTTTCTGACTTTCGTTAATTGCTCAAAGGCATAACCCAATTGCAATAATTTTTGTTCCTGAAATGGTCTTGAAATAAATGTTAAACCAATAGGTTCACCTGTTTTTTCATATCCCATCGGAACCGTTAAGCAAGGATATTTCGCCACTGCCGCCAATCCGGCATGAACATTATTTATTGATAAAACAGCATCGAGCCGGTATTGATCCATTGGCGTTTCAAAAAATTCAATCCCACTGATATTTAATTGTTTTTTTATGTTCTCAAAATCTTCCAAAGAGGTAGAATCTTTTACAATACCTTCAAATAATTGCTGACCGTAAGGCGCTCTTTTAATTGAATCCAGTAGATTTAATTTTATAACCTCCTCAACTGAAGAAATTGTGATGTTTTTATCGGCGTAATTTTTCAGGTATTTTGGCAAATCCACCTTCATATCCATATTTAACAAAGTTAAAAAGCCTTCCAATTTAATTTGCGGCGGTTCAAATTCAATAATTTTCGCGCCTGCTTTTTTTATATTATCTACGGTTGCTGCATAAATAGAATCGCTGAGCAACGATTTTATAACACCAAATCTTTTCCCTTTTAAGCTCGCTGAAGTTAACTCATCCAGATAATCAATATGTGGTGAATTGGTTTTCATTGCGGAATCTTCCACGTCTTCACCGGTCATTGCCGACAATAAAATAGCATTGTCAAGTACACTTTTTGTCATTGGGCCGGGCGTATCTAAAGTACTTGAAATTGGAACAATCCCAGTTCTGCTTAACAAGCCTACCGTTGGTTTTAACCCAACCACCGAATTTTTACCGGAAGGAGATAAAATAGAGCCGGAAGTTTCCGTACCAACAGCAGCTACCGCAAAATTTGTCGCAACCGAAACGCCGCTGCCAGAGCTGGAACCCCCCGTTTCAAATATTTTTCTGCCATATGGATTTAAAGTTTGTCCGCCCATAGCGCTATATCCCACCGGACAATCTTCACAAAAGAAATATGCCCATTCACTTAAATTTGTCTTTCCTAAGATAAGGGCGCCGTTTTCTTTTAAGCGTTTCACAATAAAAGCATCAGCGGTATTTGCATTTTCCATTAGAGCAAAAGCACCTGCCGTTGTTGGCATTCCTTTAGTATTGATGTTGTCTTTTAATAAAATTGGCAAACCATAAACGGTATTTGATATGTCATCCGGCCTGTTTTTATCCTTTTCCCTGGCTTCCTCCAAAATTTCAGGATTTAAGGCGATGATACTATGCAAAGCCAAGTCATTATTACTTTCATATTTTCTTATTCTATACAAGTAAAAAAGCACTATTTTCTCATAGCTTAAGATTCGGTTTTTTACTGACGTTTGTATGAAGGGAATATCCCTTTCAACGATATAAGGCTTTAGATTTTCGTAATCTGTTTCAGAAAAATAAGACAGTTCTTCTTCAAAAGGTTTAAATATGGCATTCATATCTAAATATTTAGACTGAATCAATTTAAATCTCATCCGCTCAATTTCATGACTTTGCTGTTTGGCAATTTCTGAAGTTTCATCATATGGCGTAAATAAAACAGGAGCTTCTTTCTTTTTACAAGAAGAAATCAGGAATAGCAACCCTAAAATAATCAGTACTTTTTTCATTATTTTTAATATTTTCATAAGAAAATAAAGATATAAATAAAAAAACCTCTTATCGTTTAAATAAGAGGTTTTTTAAATATTTTTACTTATTTTATTTGAAAAATGAATCTACAAATTCAATTTTGTTAAAAACCTGTAAATCATCGATTCCCTCGCCAACACCTATATATTTTACCGGGATTTTAAACTGATCTGAAATGCCAATCACCACACCGCCTTTGGCCGTTCCGTCTAATTTGGTAACCGCCAGTGAAGTAACTTCAGTAGCTAAGGTAAACTGCTTTGCCTGTTCAAAAGCATTTTGTCCGGTGGAGCCATCCAACACCAATAAAACTTCATGAGGTGCATCAGACACCACTTTTTCCATGACCCGTTTTATTTTGGTCAGCTCATTCATTAAATTAATTTTATTGTGCAACCTGCCCGCGGTATCAATAATCACCACATCGGCATTTTGGGCCACGGCAGATTTCAACGTATCAAAAGCCACGGAAGCAGGATCACTGCCCATATCCTGACGGACAACCGGCACGCCTACTCTATCGGCCCAAACCTGTAACTGATCTATGGCTGCAGCACGAAAAGTATCGGCGGCGCCCAACACTACTTTTTTGCCGTTTTTAGTAAATTGGGAAGCCAGTTTACCAATGGTCGTTGTTTTACCAACACCATTAACACCAACAACCATGATTACATAAGGTTTTTTATTTGAAGGCGTTGTGAAATCAGTTTCATTGCCTGCATTGGTTTCAGCCAACAAACCAGCGATTTCTTCCCGAAGAATTGAGTTCAATTCGTCAGTTCCCAAATAAGTATCTTTTAAAACTCTAGCTTCAATGCGGTCGATAATTTTAAGTGTTGTCACTACGCCAACATCAGAAGAAATTAACACTTCTTCCAAATTATCCAATACCTGATCATCAACCTTTGATTTTCCTGCAATTGCTTTAGACAGCTTCGAAAAAAAAGTTGTTTTTGTTTTTTCTAGCCCTTTATCCAAGGTTTCTTTCTTCTCTTTGGAAAATAATTTATTGAATAAACTCATTTTTTAAAAATTACTGATGTAAATATAAAAAAAAACTACTCTCAAAAATATTGAAAGTAGCCTTAATCGTTAATCTGTAAAACAAATTTTTACTTTTTGTCTAAGAATGCTTTTACTTGTGCAGGATTCATAATCGCTTCAACAAAAGTATAAGCTCCTGTTTTTGGAGATTTTACCATTTTTATTGCTTTTGATAATCTTTTTGCTCCTGTTTGTAATGCTCCTACTGATTTCTTTGCCATAATCCTATATTATTTAATTTCTTTATGAACGGTCATTTTCTTCAAGATAGGATTGAATTTTTTAATTTCCATTCTATCCGGGGTGTTCTTTTTGTTCTTTGTGGTAATATATCTAGAAGTACCAGGTAATCCTGTACCTTTATGCTCTGTACACTCTAAAATTACTTGAATTCTATTTCCTTTTGTCTTTGCCATCTCTATTATTTTTTATAAAAACCGTTTTCTACTGCTTTTTTCAAAACAGCGGAGATTCCTAATTTATTGATATTCTTTAAAGCAGATGTAGATATTTTTAAAGTTACCCATTTATCTTCCTCAGGAATATAAAAACGCTTTTTAATTAAATTAGCGTCAAATTTTCTTTTAGTTCTATTCAATGCGTGAGAAACATTATTTCCTACCATTGCTTTTTTTCCAGTAAGTTCGCAAACTCTTGACATATTTCTGTACCTTTTTAGTATATTCTCAAAACGAGATGCAAAATTAATTCTTTAAACTTGAATACACAAACTTATTTTGCTAGTTTTTTAAAATTTCTTTCCTCAGCAATTCCAATGCTTTATTTGAAGCACGGCCTATTACTTTTTCCCTTGGTTTTCCAAAGAAGAATTCTTCCGAAAAAACGATTGTTGGTGTAGCAATGGCAATAAAAACCGTCCCTACCGTTTTATCAGTATCATCAGTTGTTGGTCCAGCATTTCCTGTGGTTGCTATGGCATAATCGGTCTTGTATTTTTGTTGAATTCCCTTTGCCATCGCCTCAGCAGTTTGGGCACTCACCACCGTATTTTTCGCTATTATTTTTTCAGCCACATTCAGTTCCTTTATTTTTATGATTTTGCTGTAAGCTATGATGCCGCCCACAAAATAGTTTGAAGCACCTGGAACTGATGTAATTATTTTAGCGATATTTCCGCCGGTACAACTCTCCGCCACCGATAAAGTCTGCTTTTTTTCGGTCAATAATTTCCCAATAGCCACTTCAATCGTCTCATTCTCTTCAAAACCACCAATAATGTCGGGAATTAATTTTACCAGCTTCTCCATTTCTTTTGAAATACCTTCGCTAAGCATTTCCATGGTCGCCCCTTTTGCGCTTAACCTTAAACGAACGCTTCCGAAAGATGGCAAATAAGCCAACCTGATAAAAGAAGGCAAATGAATTTCCCAATCTTCAATTTTCTCTGCAAGCATACTCTCACCCATTCCATAGGTTAAAATAGTTTTATGCAGAATAAATGGCAAATTGAAGGTTGCCTGCAATTTGGGCAATACGCTTTGCAACATCAAACCTTTCATTTCAAAAGGAACGCCGGGCAATGACACAACCACTTTATTATTTTGAAAAAACCACATTCCCGGTGCCGTGCCAAAATCGTTTTTTAAAGGGATACAAGTCGAAGGAACCAAAGCCTGATCTTTATTAACCTGGGTAAACGGATAATTTATTTTAGCAAACATTTGTTCAATATGTAAAACGATTTCGGCGTTTAAAACCAGTGTGTCGTTAAAATATTCGGCCAGCGTTAATTTGGTGATATCGTCTTTTGTTGGGCCTAATCCACCCGTAATAATTACAATATCAACATTGGATTGCGCTTCTTTTACCGCTTTTAAAATGTGCTGTCTGTCATCTTGAATAGAGGTTATTTGATATACAGAAATACCAATTTTGTTCAATTCCTCCGCCATCCATTTTGAATTTGAGTCTAAAATTTGTCCGATTAAAATTTCATCTCCAATAGTTATAATCTCTGCTTGCATTTCTTTCACTATATTTGCGATAAAAGTAGTAATTAACACGCAACCTTTTACGAAAATAAGCATCTATCTTTTAAATACTAAAACTAAAAAAACCAACTACAGCTATGACTACTCTTAACCAATTAGAAGATAAGGAGCTTTTAGAGCAATTAGAAAATTGTTCGTTGAGCCCTGAGTTATTTACCCATGAAACCATGTTAAGACTTGCATGGATTTTAATCCAAAAACACGGATTGGAAGTTGCCATTGTTAAAAACAGCACCATCAAAGAAAAGTATTTTAAAACCGCCTTAAAAAGCGATAAGTTCAATAAAACTTTGACAAAGGCCTATGCCGAAATCTTGTATTACTTTATGATGAAATCAAAAACCAGTAATTTTGAGAAATTGTTGCGGGAATTTCCACGATTGAAGTACGACTTTCAAAAATTGGTGAAAACCCATTACGGCTACAATATTTTAAAAGAGCATCGTCAAGAAGAACCAAAGGATTTTAAGCCGCTTATATTTTCCTTTTAGGCAATTTATACCAATTAAACATTTAAATTTCGCATAAAATTCGTTTCTTTTTAGCTCATTTGTCGGTATAAAATGGAACCGTAGCTTAGGCTATGCTTAGACCAGCCTGCCGACCGGCAGGTTTTATTTCTAAACTGAACTAAAAATAATCCAAATTTTTAACACAACATTTAAAATTCAATTGGTATTATTTTACTGCGTCAGAAATTCGATAATAGCATTGCTAATTAGACTCCAAAATGACTGGAACACAAAAAACGTACTTAAAAAAGCACGTTTTGATTGAATATGTGGCTATAAACTAACTGTTTACTTTACGGTAATACGAAAATTTTCAACACCGTTGAGAATTCCAACCAATAGGTCATTTTCAGCAACTTTACCAACGCCCTCAGGAGTTCCCGTAAACAATACATCTCCTTTTTTGAGCGTAAAAAACTGAGAAACATAGGCAATCAGTTCGTCTATTTTCCAAAGCATGTCATTTGTATTTCCATCCTGGACAATTTTATCATTTTTTTGCAATTTGAACGATAAATTACTTAAATCCCCCAAACTTTCTTTTGGGAAAAATTTACCAATTACGGCACTGCCGTCGAAGGCTTTTGCTTTTTCCCAAGGCAATCCCTTTTCTTTACACGCATCTTGAATATCACGTGCTGTAAAATCGATTCCCAAACCAATTTCATCATAATAGGTATGCGCAAATTTTTGATTGATGTATTTTCCGACTTTATTTATTTTTACCAATATTTCCACTTCATAATGAATTTCCTTAGAGAATGGCGGAATAAAAAACGGTTGATTTTTGGCCAATATAGCTGAATCTGGTTTTAAAAATATAACCGGATTCAGCGGTTTTTCATTTTCTAATTCGGCAATATGTTTTGCGTAATTGCGCCCAATACATATAATTTTCATGTGTGTTTATTAAAAAATTGAATGATTGAAAAAAATTTCACTTTACTCTTTAAACTTTTTATTTTCCATTGATAATTGTTAATTATTAATTGCTTATGGTATCCATTTTTTCTCAAAATCGGGTTTTCGTTTTTCTAAAAAGGCATTTCTGCCTTCCTTTGCTTCTTCTGTCATATAGGCCAAACGGGTTGCTTCACCCGCAAAAACCTGTTGCCCCACCATACCGTCATCTGTTAAGTTCATGGCAAATTTCAACATTCTTATAGAAGTTGGCGATTTTGCCAATATTTCCTGCGCCCATTCATAGGCAGTATCTTCTAATTTTTCATGAGGAATTACAGCATTGACCATTCCCATATCACAGGCTTCCTGTGCCGAATAACTTCTTCCCAGAAAAAATATTTCCCGTGCTTTTTTTTGTCCTACCATTTTAGCCAAATATGCGGAACCATAACCACCATCGAAACTGGTGACATCAGCATCTGTCTGTTTAAAAATGGCATGTTCCTCACTTGCCAAAGTTAGGTCGCAAACCACATGCAAACTATGTCCGCCGCCTACAGCCCAGCCCGGTACCACGGCAATAACCACTTTTGGCATAAAACGAATCAAGCGCTGCACTTCTAATATATTTAATCGGTGATAGCCGTCTTCCCCAACATATCCCTGATGGCCGCGTGCTTTTTGGTCTCCGCCGCTGCAAAAAGAATAGACACCGTCTTTGGTTGAAGGTCCTTCCGCAGAAAGCAAAACCACACCGATTGAAGTATCTTCCTGAGCATCGTAAAACGCCTCATACAATTCCTTTGTGGTTTTTGGTCTGAACGCATTTCTTACATTGGGTCTGTTGAACGCAATTCGCGCAACCCCATTGCATTTTTTATAGGTAATATCTTCAAATTCCCTGACCGTTTTCCAATTAATTTCTTTCATTGTCTTTTCAATTAGAATGTAAAAATAAATCATTTTTAACCCATTTTGCAGCTAATCCGATGAAAAAAATTATTTTTCAACAGATTGACAGTTTTGGAGTTCAGATTTGTGTACTACGGATTTTTTCTTTACGAAGGGTGCATATTAAATTTTAGGGCATCGTAAAGTTTTCTTACACGCTGGTTTGGCTCTGAACAACGACGAATCATTATAACTTGATCTATGTCGTTTTGGGCTAAAGTTGTCACCGCTTTTTGAGTTTTCATTGTTCTAACTATTTCACGCCAACCGCTGTTGATGTCTTCTTTTTTAAGTTGATATCGAACAGTGTTTACCATCCAATAAGCCAGCAAACCCAGATGCAGATGAGCCATTGTACTTTCATCTTTTTTATGGTAGATAGGGCGTTCAAGGTTTGTTTTAAGTACTCTAAAGGTAGCCTCTATTTCTCGTAAGGTGTTGTAAAATTACCATAAACTTCCTCTGAGTGAGCCTCTTTTAGGGATGGCAACGAAATATATATTCATTTAAACTTGTTTTTTCGGCTTGATTACTTAATTCCATTCCCCATGAAATTCATCAATCTCTATGTTTAGATTTATCATTTCACTTTCAGGCACCTTTATCCCTGTTTCATATTTCCTGTTATTTAATTCACATTTAATCTGATAATTTCCTCAAACTTTTACTTGTCCATAATAAGGCTGATTGAGGCTCTCCTCGCAAGGATCTGTGTTTAAAAAAAGTTTTAACTTTGAGCTTTTAACTTTTGCCTTTCTCCTTATTCCTTTTTCGGTGAATTCCAAAACAAACCCAGCCAGCCCATTTTTCTTCCCAAAGCTTCGGTGAAAGCTTCTTTTGGTTTGTTTGTGGTGAAGGTATTGGTAAATCTGATGATCATTAATAATAAAGTAATCGCATGCCATTTAAATTTGGCGTTGAAGGTTGGGTTTGGATTTTTAACCCGCCACACATACCAGCCGTTTCGCACCACCATTTTGCCGTACTGGTATTGGTTGGGCCTGCCGGAAGGATTGTGATAATGGCTTAATTTAGCAGCGGTATTCAGGTACAATTTTCCTGTTTTGGCCAAACGCAAGGAGAAATCGGCATCTTCATAGAGGCCGTACCCTTCAAAATAAGCAGAGAATTGAAAAGTATCAAAAACAGCCTTTTTAAAAGAAGAAGCCCCGCCCATCACCTGTTCCACTTCATATATTTTATTCGAAGGCGGCAAAAAACCCACGCTTCTTCCGTGTGAAAACAAAGGCGAGAAACCGGGCGGACAATCGCTGTCCAGTCCTAATATTTTTCGCAATACAAAACGGCTTCCGTCTTTGCGTTTCCAGCCATCATAGCTAAATTCATCAATTTTAACGACCTTATTTTCATTCACTTTTTCCCAAGGGGTTTCATTGTTGATATACCCCCCAACTCCTAATGCTTCGGGACGGATTTCAAACGTTTTAAGCAATTGTTCAAAATAATCGAGTTCCAATACCGTGTCGTCATCCAAAAAACAAACGATGTCTATTTCCTTGCCTACTCGTGCAATTCCGTAGTTTCGCTGCCTGGTCAATCCCCTGTCTTTTTCAGAAACCAAAAAATAGTTCAGATTCTGAAACATATTCCTGTCCACTATTTCTTTTGTTTCCTGATTCACAGAGCCATCAACAATCAGGATTTCATTTGGATATACTAATTGTTCCTTCACCGACTGCAATAATTTCAGCAGGGGTTTCGGGCGCATATAGGTACAGATGATGAGGGAAAATTGCATAGCTAACTATTTATTGTTTTTTGTTTAATTCATTGGCCCAAAAAACACTTCTTTTCCATTGTTTTCTGAAATTGATGAAATAACTGATTGGATTTTTAACCGTTTGATGCTTGTAGTATTTAAAAAACAAGATGGTTTTATAGCCCAATAACTGTTCTTCGGTATTGTGCAGGATTTGGTATAGCATCACTGTTGGTGAAGGTTTGGGCTGAACGGGATCACTCTGCCATGCCAAAGCTGGTTTTGTCCTAAAACCACCCATAGGCGCTTTTAAATGCAGGATTTGAGGCTCAGGAAAATACAAAACATCATGCCCCTGATTTCGCAACTGCATGCCAAAATCGCCATCTTCCCCAAAGCCAAATTCATAGCCCATATTAAATTTACACTGCTTTAGACGCTCGGCAACTACCATGCTACATCCCGAACCGAAACTTCCCCATTGAAAAATATTGGTATGGGCTTGTTTTTCGTCTTTTTGCAAACAACTCAATGAAGCTGCTTTTATCCCAAACTTCGTTAAACCATCCAATGCTTTTTGAAAGAAATTAGTTTCAATTCTGATATCATCATCCGCTAAAAAGACCCATTCGCTTTCAACTTGTTCTAAAGCCACATTCCTGGCATTGCAGGCTCCTGCCTGGTGGGTAAAGGTGTGTTTTAAGACAAAGGGCCAAGGTTCATTCGTTAAATACTCCAATTCAGAAACACTGTCTAACCCGGGATTTTGCTCCACAATAATCACCGTTGCAGGCAAATGCGCCTGATTGCGTAAATCGCACAACACCTCATACAAATACCCTTTTCTTCCAATGGTGGGGATAATCACATCAATGGTGCCTTTATCGACCACTTTTCTTGAGGATTGAACTTTTATAGCCCCTATGTTTAAATTATTATTACTCCGATTCCTATAAAACAGCGAAAACAACAAAGGCAACAGCGGAAATTTTTTTTCATAGAGCATTAAATTCAACCCCAATAGAAATACCCATCTGGTTTTATAATGCTGTTTTACAAAACGAAAAAGGGTAAACAAACTCGCTTTTTGGGTGTCGCAAACTACCTTTTGTTTTAAAAGTCTAGGTTCGGAATAACAAAATAGTCCTTTAGGCATTCCCAACTTTGCCAGGGAGCATAAAAAATAGTCGAAATCTTTGTCATGGATCAGCTCATTTTTTGAAGCTAATAGGGTTGCCCCATACATCCCACCAACCAACCCGCTCATTTGCCAGGTGGGATAGGTTACGTTAGAGTTTACATTTAAAAAAGGTGATTCGTCCACATAGCCAATGCGTTTGTCTATAAATTGAGTGTCAAACGGATTGTAAGAAAACACCAACCTTTTATGATGAAATAAACGCTCAATTTCCGAAATATTTAAATGTTCTTTTATATGAATATGGCACCATACCAAAACTTCCTCAGGATAGTCTTTAGCTAGTTCGAACAAAAATTCAACGATCGGCAAGGTATTGGCTTTATTAATAGTATTCAAATCGACATTGCTGATGTCTATAACCTTATTTTTATGATGATAAATTATGATCATTTATCTAATTTTTTATTGATGCTCCGGCAAATGTGATGATTTCATTTTTTCTGAACCTTACTGTTTTATAAGGATAATTTATTTTTTTGAAAAACTCTTCCACTTTGATATAAGTTTGTTCCCCGTTTACAACATGATATGAAGCAATTGCAAAATTTGGAGAAAGGTTTTGGATCGTTTGTACACATCCCTCCAAAGCTTCTATTTCAGCACCTTCAATATCCATTTTAATAAAATCCAGTTTGCTGATGTTGTTTCTTTGGACCCAATCATCAATCCGTATGGACTCTTTCTTAACACATTTAGCAGTATCAGGAATCCAAACAGCTGAAGACCCTACGGTTCCTGCTTCATAAAAATCAACCAATTTGTTTTCATTCCATAACAACAAACTTTCAATTTTAATGTTATTTGCAAATTCTTCATTTAATTTTATATTGTTCTTAATCCGCTCTAGGTTAAACGTATCCGGTTCAAAAGCATAAATTTTTCCATTTTCCCCAACCAATTCGGAATAATAAAGCGATAAATGACCACAGTTTGCTCCTGCGTCCATGACCACATCTTCGTCCTTTACTTTATAAAAATGTTGATAATAATTAAAATCGGGCACCACAAAATATAAGGCTTCATTGGTAAACAGTGTTACTCCTTGAAAAGTTGTTTTGTAAACATGTTCATTCTCATTTTTTGACAATATCCCATAAACCGTTTCCTTGGGTTTATTGAGGCTGTAATAAACCAATTTGATCCTTTCTTTAAAATCACCTTTTGGAACTAGCTTGCTGATGATTTTTTTTAGTTGCTTTTTCACCTGTTTAAATGTTGTTTTTAGCTGTAACAGCTGCTGTTCGCCTTTAATCATTCCTTTGTGTATCAAAATTTGGTATGCTCGTTTCATTTTAATTTGATTTTCTTTTCATAAAACGCCATACTCTGTTGCGTCACGATTTCTACACTAAATTTCTGCGCCACTTTTTGCTTTGCTGCTGTTCCGAATTGTTTTTGCAGTTCGCGATCTTCCAATAACGCCACAATTTTAGCTGCATAGGTTGCATGGGCTGTCGGGTTAACCAGAAATCCGTCAACACCATCATCAATCATTTCCTTTGCCCAGCCAATATTGGATGCCACAATGGGTTTTTCCATCGCCATGGCTTCCAGCCAGGACACCGGCAAGGCCTCCGCAAATGTTGGAAATACACAAATGGTTGCCTGTGCAATGTGCTTTTTTATTTCGGAATAAGATACGCCATCTAAATAAGTTACGTTACCTATGGCTTTTGGGCTAAACAATTCCTGCATCATAGCCCAGGTGGAGGCGTTTCCCGAACGAATATCACTGGAATCACGTCCTACTAAAATCAATTTGGCTTCAGGGTGTTGCTCCACTACTTTATTGAAGATGAACGGCAGTTCCAACAATCCTTTTTTGCGGATCAGGGTGCCGAAATATAAAAGCCCCGGATCCCCTGCTTCGACTCTACTTCGGCTCCGCTCAGTACCCGCGCTCAGCACAGGCTCGGAGGAAGTTATTGCCACTGAAACAGTATTTTCAAATAAACGCATATCAATCGCATTGGGAATGATGGTGAATTTTTTGTTTAATCGAAAAAGCTGGTTGGTCAGGTCTGCCGTAAACTGGCTTACGGAAATGAGTCCGTCAGCGTTTTGCAGGGCGCGTTTTTCATGAAATTTGTTGATTTTTTTTATGGGACGCTGATCCAGATGGCAAAAATAGGTGTCAGAACCATTCAACCGTATGACTATCGGACATATTTTTGGTTTTATATAGGAGGTAATGCCTGTCCAGTCCGGGGCTTCCACCAAATCGATTTCATGATTGGCATACAATTCATTGATAATGCGTTCCAGTTTTTTGCGGGTCAACCACCATGACAATCCCTTTAATTTTATATTCTTTATTTGCTGTACCAAAATCCCATTGTCCTCAAACACCCCATCCTCTTTTTGGCCATACACTAAAATCCTAACCGCACAGCCATGCGCTAATAACCCGACCGCAAGATTTTTAATGCTCGTTCCTATGCCGCCTGAGTTTCCTGTTTTGGGATGGGGATATTCGGGGGTTAGAAAAGCTATTTTCCTAACCCTTTCCATAGGAAAGAGAACTTGTACTGGGTTTGTTATTGACATCAATTTAATATATGTAGGTATTAATTCTTTTGGTTAATCTCTTGTTTCAAAATATCTAACGCCATCCTTTTAGAAAATTCTTTTGCGCCTTTATCATTTAAGTGACCAGGATTAAAAAAATAGTTATCATCCTTAAATAATTGGGAGTAATCCAATAATCCCGGGATTTTTTGTTTTAATTTTTGACTAAAATCTTTATTTGCTGTATCAAAACAAAAAGGAGCCATAAAATAAACCACTTTTATATTATTTTCCTTTGCAAATTGATTTATTGCTGTAATAGTTTTATTCTCCTTATTGACTGTTTTGGGCAAGCTGGCCTGTAATTTTACCCCTGTACTTCCATATTTAGCATCATAGCCATTCTCAAAATTAATTCTGGATTTTTTATTTATAAAAGTATTGAAATGTTCCCGAAATCCAAGTTTATAATCAAAAACAAGGTACCTATAAAAAGGAATGTATTTCAATTTATAATAATTAGAATCTCTTTCCTTAATATATGATGAGATAACATCATCCTTAATATAGGGCATTAAATAACTTTTTAAAATTTCGGAATTTCCTTCCATATTATAAATATAATCGACCTGTATAAAAACTATTTCAGACTTAATATTTTGTTTTTGGAGCAACTTTAACATAAAAAACAGGTCATTAAGTTTTGCCGCTTGAATTCCTAAATTTAATGCTTTCTTTCCCGTTATTTTCTCAATAACCTCAGCATCGATTGTATTGTCAACTCTTGATGATCCTAGGAATATATAATCTATGTATTTATCATTCATTGACAACACATATGAAACCTTATTTCTTGGGATTCCATTCTTATAAGTATGCGTATAAAGCAGCTCTAACAGATAAAGGAATGCTATTGTAATAACAATTAGCAAAGTTATGTATTTGAGGAATTTTTTCATTAAAATTGAAAATATATAAAATTTTGGTGTTCTGAATACACCCCTAAAGTTAGGATTAATAAAATAATCATCATCATTTTTAAAAATGAAAATTTACCGGAAATTGGACATTCTTTGCCTCTATTAAACCATTCCATCAAAACAAAAACCCCTATCACCAATAACATTTCTATACTGTAGCGTTCAATGTTTAAAAATTCCACCTTAAAATTTAAATTTAAAAATAACCTCTTGATATAAAGAAAACTCTCTGTGATACTTGCTGACCTAAAAAATATCCAGGCAAAAGAAGTCATTATAAAAGTAATCAGCATTTGAAAGAATTCACGAATGCCAGGTAGCATCTTATTCAATGCGATTGGATCAAGGTGCTTCCTGTTCCTATTCATAAGCATTAAAGGCAAAAAGAAAAGCGCATGCAAGCCTCCCCAAACTACAAAAGTCCAATTGGCCCCATGCCAAAGACCGCTTATTAAAAAAATCATAAAAATATTTCTGATTTGTTGGGTTTTAGTGCCCCGAGAGCCACCTAATGGGATGTATAAATAATCCCGAAACCAGGTTGACAAGGAAATATGCCAACGCCTCCAAAACTCCCCAATATCACGAGAAAAATAAGGATAGTTGAAATTCCTCATCAAGTTAAATCCAAATAACTTAGCTGTTCCAATGGCTATATTTGAATAGCCGGCAAAATCACCATATATCTGGAAAGCAAAATAGACTGCCCCCATGAGTAATGTAAGGCTATTTAAATTTTGGTGGTTCGCAAAAATTGCATTCACATAAGTGGCACAACTGTCTGCTATGACCATTTTTTGGAACAAACCCCAAACAATGAGTTGTACACCCTCTTTGGCAAGCTTAAAATTAAACGTTTTTTTGGTTTTAAACTGTGGGAGTAATTGCGCTGCACGTTCAATGGGTCCTGCCACCAACTGCGGAAAGAAAGCCACATAGGTCGCAAATTCAATAAAATTTGAAGTTGGCTTTATTTTTTTTCGATACACATCAATGGTGTAGCTCAAAGTTTGAAACGTATAAAAAGAAATCCCTACCGGAAGTATAATATTCAAGGTGCTTGAATGCATGTACACCCCTGCAAGTTGCCAGGCATCAACCCAACTGTCAATAAAAAAATTAAAGTATTTAAAAAATGCCAACAAGCCAAAATTAAAAAGCAAACTTATCAAAAGCAATTGTTTGCGGGTACTCTTGTTTTCCTGTTTCGCCAAAGCAATCCCTACAAAATAATCTACAAGTGTGCTGGCTAAAATCAGTGCCAAAAAACGATAATCCCACCAAGCATAGAAGAAATAACTGCCTATAAGCAGCAGCATATTTTGCCTTTTATGGCGCTTTCCAAAAACCACCCAATAAAGAAAAAATACAATGGATAAAAATATAAAAAATGGGATGGAGTTGAATAACATTTTGATTCTTTATACTATATTTAATTTAAATACTTCATTTTTTAGCAAATGGAAAACAAACCCAAACAGGTAACAATTTTACATCATTGCTCTTTAAGAATATGGTTTATTTTCATCAAACTATTTCATTTACGGCTTTCAAATTATTTTCTGAGGCAGATGTTGGGTTGAACCAACAATCCTATTAAACCTTCTATGTTCCCTCTTATAATCATCCAATACTTTTCCAAGTAATGTGATTGCGTTTGGGATGCGGGTATTTGGTATTATGAACACTGTTTTCATAAAAGTAAATTTAAGTAATTGTCAACCATTTTGTCGATACTAAAACGCGTTTCAATTGATTTGCGTGTATTGATTTCAATACTGTATTTACCTTCCCAAATTTGCAAAATTAAATTCGAAAGTTGAGCGATATCTTTGGCTTTAAATAAAAATCCATTTTTTTTATTTTCTATAATTTTTAAAACATTCCCTCCCTCTTCTGTTGTAACAGGAACAACATTGGCAACCAATGCCTCTATCACAGAATAACAAAATGTTTCTTCATGCGATGGATGTATTAAATAGTCATACTTACAATAAATTGCATTCAGCTGTGAACTGCTGCCTTTAAAATTAAAACAATTTTCGAGGTTCAACGCTGTTACCAAAGACAATAATTGCAGTTTATAGGGACCATCTCCAAAAATATCAATTTTTATGCTCTTTTTTATGGGCTCCGGCAATAAAGCCACAGCATTTATTAAATCCTGAATTCCTTTTGAGCGTCTTAAATGGGAGGCTGTCAAAAATGTTGGTTTCACAATTGACCTTGTCGTTCTCAATTCAATTCCAAGGATATTTATACCATTATAGATCACTTGGGTTTTGGGCTGGAGATGTTTTCCGAAATCTTTTAATAGTTCCTTAATTGTATATTCGGAAACACCTATAAATGAATCAATATAGCGGCTAAAAAGCAGCCCTTTAAGTTTTTTATTTATTTTCTTATTAAAAGTATAGCCTTCCAATGGGCGAGGATTGTGGTCAACGCCAATAATTTTTGCTTTTGACACTTGCTTAACTTTGTAAAAAAACGGGGTGCACAATTCCAAAAAGTGGGTAATAATATGGGTATAATTAACGCTTTGAGATTTAATATGATCTATAAATTTTTGCTCTAAGGTAATCGAACCAGAAGGTATTATGTGAAACAAGGAATAGTCTCCATGGATTGCTTTATTTGGAAAAAACCAGTCTATTTGAATTCCATTTTGTTTGCACTGCTTATCAAATAACCAAAAAAAGTAATCCATACCACCCACCCGATCTTCAAGAAGTTCGTAATTGCAAATTATGGCTATTATTTTTGTCATTCTATAATAAACAATCTTTAAAGATCCGCTAGTATTTTATTTATTGCATTCCATATGTTTAGGGATGATTTTGTTGGTGTTTTCCCAGCAACTATTTCAAACCACTTTAAACCTTCCTTAACATTTGATACTTTTCCTGTTAAAACTTCCAAAACGATATGCTCCAATTCATTTTTAGCTTCGCAAAAAACTACAGCATCTTTACTTGGCATGGATCTAAAATGAACATAATTATAATTTTGACCAATATCCCTAATTCCCTTTTTCAACTGTGGTTGTTCGTAATTATAATAAATACAAGGCTTTTTATGAGTTACAAAATCAAAAACAGTAGAAGAACATACATTGGTTACAAATTCGCTATGCTCACAAATATTGTATAGCATGGTGAAATCTTCCTTTTCTGGCAATATTTCAACTACTTGTTTACTCAATTGTTTCCAGATTGGGTCAAGAACTTTTATAATGTCCTTATTTGCTTCAATAACATTGTCATATCTGTTTGTAAAATCAAAAGGACATTTTCTGAAAATAATTCCAAGATGTTCTCCTTTAGAATTTAAACGCCTTACTGTATTGGCTAAATCTTCTAAATAATATTGATCTAAAGGAGAGGTTGTTTCATCATCTCCTGAAAAACATATATATTTTGTCTTAAAATCTAAATTATGTTGTTTAAAAAAGACGTCTCGGGATTGCAATAAACTGCTGTCATAATGTGGTTCAAATTGCGGAGTCCCTGTAACAATGACTTGCTCTTTCTTTACAAAAGGATAATATTTCAGGAGTTCTCGTTTCATTAAATCACTCCAAACAAGATAATAATCCGTTTCTACTACTTGCATTGCTTTGGGCACATTATCCCATGACTGAATAAAACAAACCGTTTTTATGCCTAAATCTTTCGCCGCAAACAATGAACTTATGGCATGAGTATTACGTTGGTTAGAACAAAATACTAAGTCTGGTTGATGCTCTTCTAACTGTAACTTACATAAGCTGTATTTAGAATTTTTACGTTCTAATTTCTCTATCTTTCTTCTAATTTTTTCAACACCCTTTTCAGAGGAGTAATACCTAATTAAAAACAAAATAAAAATACTTTTTAAACAATTTTTAACGCCTTTATAGCTCAAAGGAAATTTATAGGTTTGATATACATCATCATTGAATTTTTTTGTTGAAATATTTAATTCAATATCCTTTCTTGCCCTGGAATAAATAGAAGTTAATGGGTGGGTCGAACATTTTTCAATCTTAACTTCATTAAAATCTAATTTTTCTTTTAAAGGAAATAAACTATTGTTCCAATAAAAAATTTCGAAGCCCATAGTATCTCCAATTTCTTTAAAAGAAGTAAATGCAAAATTTCGTAGACCACCTCCATCGGGAAGAAAGATAAATATTTTTTTTTTCTTCATGCTATTATTCAAAAACTCTCTATTCAAAAATATTTCTTTTTTTAAATTTAGCGCGTTGTATTTTTTCTATTGGCAAAATATCCTCACTTTTATAAGTCAATGCATTATGGACCGCATTTAAATCTCTTGTTAATTTTCGTAAACCCATTGGTTCTAATGAAGCCGCATGGTCAGTTCCTTTCCAAGTCCTGTCTATTGTATAGTGTCTTTCAATAATCGGGGCTCCCAAAGTAAAAGCAGCTACATCGACAGCGATACCCAAATGATGTCCTGAAAAACCAATATGTTTCACTTTATCTTTATAATTTTCTAATAATAAAACAATATCTAACAAACATACATCTTCAAAAGGCACTGGATATCCAGAAGTACAATTGTACAATACAACATCTTTATTTCTTTTTTTCTCCATAAAGAATTGCACCAATCGTTCAATTTCTTCTTTGGTTGTCATACCAGTTGAGATATGAATTTCTCCCATATAATTATCACACAACCACTCCAACATTTCAAAATTATTGTTACAAGCAGATGGGATTTTAATAAATGAAGGCTGTAAGGATGCTATTTCTTTTGCTGAAGTGACATCCCATACTGAAGTTGAATAAATGACACCAATCTGTTCGCAATATTGCTTCAGTTCTGCATGCTGTTGAACAGTAAATTCTAAAAATTCTCTGTGTAAGCCATAGGTTTCTCCATACGAATTTGAAGGATTGGGATGCGGATGATTGTATTGCTCATCTGTTAATAATTCCTTATTATTTCTTTTTTGAAATTTAACTGCATCAACATTGCAAAATATTTTAGCTATTTTAATTAATTCTTTGGCTATCTCTATATCTCCTTTATGATTGCATCCAATTTCAGCAATAACAAAAGGTTTTTTATACTGATTTTTATTCATATATGTTTTTTTCTTGTTCTTTTTCTTTTTCGCGATACTATTTGTTATCCGATTTTTTGTTTTGCCTTGATACTCGAGGATTTTGGTTTAAAGCCGATTTTTTGTTTTCCCCCGTCCCTAAAGGGAGCCAAAATATCTACGTTTTCTATTGAAAATTAGTTACTTGAAATAAATCCCTCCCTTTAGCGTTGGGGCAAAGGATTTATTTTATGGTCACTTAGATACAATTTTGGCTAATATAATTCAATTTCAAAACTATCTACCTTCTTTACCATAATCACTCTAACTGACGCTTGTTGTACTTTATGATAAACTCACAAGCTTCCCTAATTGCACCATCTCCTGAGTTTTTCGATAAAATGATATCTGCATGTAATTTTACAATTTGTGTTGCATTGTTTGGTGTTAAAGACCAGCCTGCACTGCAAATATTGGCCAAATCATTAACATCATCGCCCATATAGGCCATATTATTTAGTGATAAATTACGATCTTTTAATATTTTTCTTAACAAAGCAAATTTATCTTTTACGCCCAAATACACGTTTTCAATTTTTAACTTTTTCATGCGTTGCGCCACAATTTCAGATTGCTCTGAGGTCATTACCAAAACTTCAACTCCATGCTCCCTTAATATCTCCAAGCCCATGCCGTCTCTCATATCAAATTGCTTTGCCGATTCTCCATTTTTATCATAAAATATGGTTCCGTCAGTAAAAACGCCATCAACATCCAATACCAAATGGGTAATTTTTTTAGACTCTTTTTCTTTTTTCAAACGATCCATCAACAATTGCTCAACTATCAACCAATCGGACTCTGTATCAATTTCGTATAGCGATTCTTCCGGCATTTTAACCAGCCCAATGTTGCCACTCACTCTATTTTTAGAAGCTATAAACGCTTCTTTCGTAGTGACATATACAGCGCCATTTTCAATTAACAAACCCTCAAAATCTTGTCGGCGAGGTCTGTTAAATACATCATAATTCAAAGGCTTACCATCTTTACTCCAAATAAAATGATGCGTATTGACAACCGTTAAAGCTGAATCGTATTTGTCGTTTTGAATAGCATCTAACGATTTATTGATATCTAAATATGTAGTTAAAGGTGAGGTTGCCTGTAACAAGCATAAAATGTCATAATCATACTTTATCATTTCAGAAAATTCTATGAGCACACTTTCCGTCGAAGCTGTATCATTGGCATTTTGATCATTTCTTAAAACAGCCTTTACTTTTTCCGTCCATTTATATTGACTTTCTACTAAACTTATTATTTCTGTATCATCAGTAAAAACAACTATTTCATCTAAGTCTGAAAAAATAGCTTCTTTTAAAACCCAAGTAAATAAAGACCTGCCAACCATTTTACGCTTATTCTTGCCTACAATGCTTTTTGACCCTTTTCGAAGCGGAATTAATCCTGTTTTTTTCATATGTAAATATTTATTGTTTTTTATAGGTCATATGTAATGCGCATATTTTCATAGGTGATTGTATCGTGTTTCCGTTATGCGCATTTCATAATTATAATTCTCAATTAATTATTTAAAATTTTTATTGATGAATAACGCATCCGATTTAGAAGCTAAACCTTCCTGTGTTAAGCTAAAGTCATATAACCTAATCAATGAAAAATTCTTTTTTTCTAAATAACTAAAAATTTCTCCAACTAAAGATTGTCCAATAAAATTTAAGTCAAAAAATAATTCTAGATATATAAACTGAATTTTATTTTCATCCATTAATTTTTCAGCACCTTTTAATACTTTCAGTTCAAAACCTTCAGTATCACTTTTCAAAATATGAATGCTATTTATATTATTATTTTCTGCATAATCATCAATAGTAGTAACATTTACTTGATATGTTTCAATAATTTGCGCTTTCCCATAGGCCCTTTTTAAAAAAGAATTCAAAGCATCCCAAGAATACTCATTTAGCTCTAAAACGTCTCTTTTATCTCCTATTCCTAAATTATTTAAGACAATACAATTATCATGAGAAAAATTTTTCTTTAAATCCTTAAAACAATATTTACTAGGTTCAAAACCATGAATTAAAGCATTGGGAAAAACAGCTCTAATTTTCCTCAAGCTTTGTCCATGATTCATCCCAATATCAAATATTATAGGATTATCACTATGTATTCTATTTTTAGAAGCTAAAAAAGGATTTTCATCTTGTAAAACATGATTATTAATTTTAGAGACTTTATAACCGTTTTTAATCAAAAACTTTTTTAATCTATTTTTTATAAATTTCATCATAATAGCTTTTAACCATAAAATCATTCAAATCTAAATATTTTAACTTAAACATGGCCTAAATAGTTCTATTTATCTGATGGTCTCAATTCATAAATTTAGTTTTTATATTTTTTTTCTACTATCCCATTCCCCTATTCAAATAAAACAAGAATTTAATGTAACTTACTTAAAACCTTAAATCGATTAATAAATACCAATTATTCAAATAGTTATACTAGTCAATAGTGTTATTAATATTTTGTTTCTTCGAGTACAGTCTAGAGGTTGTTGCTTCTAAATAGTTAATTAGGTCTCGATAGAGGCAGTGCTTAGCGAAGTCGAAGGACTCGACCCGACAATACAGTTATAAATTTTTTATTTTTAACAAAATAATAATAGAACACAGGTCTAATAAATTTAAAAAAATCGTAATTATGCTGAAATTATTCATTTCTTATGGGAATTAAAGGCAAAATAAATTTTCTTAACTCTACGTTTAATTATTATTTAAAGGTTGTTTACACCTACCTATTATTTAAATCAACTTATAAAATTAAAAGAGGTTATATTCATAAATCAAAGTACCATTATTTTGATGATACTGCTAATACAGATAGCTGGCAGCTAGAAGTCTATACAAAAGCAAAAGACTATGCGGAAAAAGAAAACTTACATTCTATTATTGATTTTGGCTGTGGTTCTGCTTATAAACTAATAAAATATTTCAATAACTATGAGACCACAGGTATCGATCTATCTCCTACTTACGAGTTTTTAAAAGAAAAATATCCGGATGGCCATTGGCTAAAGTTTGGCGATTTTGATATGGAATCCCTATCAGCAGATATTGTTATTTGTTCGGATGTTATTGAGCATGTATTAGATCCTGACGACTTATTAAATAACATTAAAAAAATTAAAGATGTTAAATACATTTTTATCAGTACACCAGACAGAAATTTAAATCCATCTAAAAAATTTGGACCTCCTTTTAACCCATCACACATTAGAGAATGGACTTTTGAAGAGCTAAATGAATATGTTAGCGCTCATTTTGATATTATTGAACACCTAATCTCCAATAGAAAACAATGGACACAATTGATTATTGCTAAAAACAAAGCCTAATCTTAAGTTTTATTTTTTTATTGAATAAATCTTATTTGCATCTATTATTTTATCAATATTTAATAGGTCTCAATTTATTCTTCTTTTCAATAATTGCTTCGCTAATCGGATTCCTATATTTTATAATTTTGGGAATATTTAAAACAACTTCAAGAATTACTTTAAAAAACAATTTAAAACAAATAAAATCAGTCATTGCGTATTTTCTGAAATTATGTCCATATAATTTGATGATTTTGATTATTGGGTTTTTGTAATAAACCAGATAATAGCTTGTTGTATTTTTTAATTGTCTTTCAAATCTAAAATAATTTTTTCCTGAGCGTTTACGAACTTCTTTGTCTATCCGGTGATTTACTTTGATGGTATTCGTAAAAATAATATCATATCCTTTTGACATAACTTCAATGGAAACACAGGATTCCTCTCCATAAATATCCATCCAAACCGGAAATCCATTGGTTTGTTCATAAATGTCTTTCCGAATGGCAAAACCACAACCTATAAAATCATTGGTTTGGTACTCAATAATTTTAGAATCTACACTTTTCAAGACATCTTGATCAGATTTAAAAACGCCCTTTATTTCCTCAAATGCCAGAATCCCAGCATTGGGATATTTATCAAAAACAGCTATGGTTCTTGCAATAAAATCAGTAAATAAAGGATGTGCATCATCATCTAAACCAATTAAATAGTGTCCTTTTGCTTTTGGATAAAGTTGGTTTCTGGCAGCAGACGCACCCATGCTTTTTTCTACAAAAAACCATTTTACCCATCCAAATTCGTTTTTCAAAAGTGCGGATTCATCTGTACAACCATCTAGAAAAACCAATACTTCATTGTTTGACAAATCAACGATGCGCTCTAATGCTTGAAGTGTAAACTTCAAAGCTTGTTTTCTGTTTTTGGAAACAATTAGTATAGAGGCTTGCATAAAGGATTATCGTATTATACTTTTTATCAATTTCATTTTATTCATAAATCTCACTTCTTTCACAATTGTCCACCAAATTACAGCATCAATTCTACTTACTTTAGAGCGTTTCCAATAATTTAAAATTTTCCGTGCCAACATATAGCTGAAACTCCTTTTTTCTTCGAAGCTTAACTCTTGGCAACTATTTTCATAAAGAGAATTAAATGCTTGAATTAAAACTTTACAATTATTAATAAATTCTGCATTTGAAATCTGTTTTTCATTATAATAAAAGTCAAAAATTTGTTCAGATGATAATTCAATATCAAAAGCAGTCCAATACTCAGAGATTATTTTTGACCTTTCTTGAAGGTGTTTATATATTTTTTGTGGAGAACGGTGATTACTATTTTCAAGTATTCTGTATTTCATCATAAAATCTGGTAAATTGGATATCTTACCCAACTTGGCTACACGAATCCATAAATCCCAGTCTTCACAAGTACTAATTGTTTCGTTATATATTAAATTATGTTTATTAAAAAAATATCCTCTTATCATAACCGACGAATGACCAAAGGTAGCTGCAAATAGCAAGTAGATTTTTATGTATTCATAACTCACTGGATATTTCCAACCCGAAATTGGATTTTGGGTCATGTCTTTTATCCAGTAGCCTTGAGTGCCACAAAGCACTACTTCCTGATGTTGTTCCAGATAATCTAATTGTTTTTTAAACCGCTCGGGATAAGCCCAATCATCAGCATCCATTCTGGCAATAAATTCATACAGTGGCAACAATTCCTCCAGTCCTTTATTTAATGTTTTGGCAATACCAATATTTTTGAGATTTTTTCTATAATGAAGTCTAGTATCTTTATATTCCGATAAAATTTCTGAAGTAGAATCAGTAGAGCAATCGTCAAAAATATACAAATCAAAATCAGCAAATGTCTGGTTTAAAATAGAATCAACACTCTCTTTTAAATAGGGAGCCGCATTATAAGTAGGCAATAAAACTGCTAATTTTTTCATTTTATTTTTCTATCTAGCTCTCTGAATATTTGTCTATTTTTCAAATAAAACATTTTCAAGCATTATTTTAAAATTTTCATCACTAAAATAATCCCCAAAAGGATATACTGGCTTATTTGAATATAATCTATCCATAATTAAATGTTCCAGTTTTTGCTTTATTTCTTCTTGATTATTACAAGCTGCAATGTATTTTTCCTCTTTTATGATGTCTCTAAGTTCACTTCTTATTGGTGAAATTGAAAGAATCGGTTTATTAAAGGAAGCCAAAAATGGCGCTTTCCCAACTAAAATATTACTATAAACCGGTCCATTCTCTAAAATCATATTTATATCTGCATTATGAATTTGCTCATAGGCCGAATTAGAAAAATTTGTAGGACCTAAAACTATTATATTTTCTGTTTTAAAATATTTTTTACTTAAATAATCAATATCAATCGTTTTTTTTACTCTCAATATAAATTCAGTATTCTCTTTATACAATAAACTATTGCCAACTAATTCTTGGTAGGCATCTAAGAGGTCATAAATATTTCTGCCAAACTGAATGGCTCCATGATAACAAATCGTTATTTTCTTATTTTTAGTGAACGCTTTATCAACATCAGATAAATCAAAAACCGTTTCATCATATTGATGTGGCAATGCATAGAATTTTTTTCGAGCACCATAAAGCAACTCCATATCATTTGATAAGGTTTTCGCAGGACTGATGCAGCCTTTTGCCTGAAAAACGACTTTGTACATTTCTTTTAATCGAAAAAGCTCCAAATTAGATAATCTGTTTTGAGAACCCGCACACCAAAATACCGGATAAGGGTCATGAAAATTAATGATTGACTTCTTAAGAATAGGTAAATCTTTGGCACCCAAAATGCTTTCAAAACCCAATCCTGCACTTCTTATAAAAATATGATCATATTTCTGATAGTCAATCTTTGCTATATAAACGCCGTATGCTTTTTGAATATACCGTTCATTTAAAGACAAGTGAAATAACCTCCAATAAATTTTGTTTAACCATCGGGTAAAAATAGGGGTTTTTAAATCTAGTATCTGCGTCTGTACTGAATCTACAGGTAACATATGAAGAAAATCTTCACTTGGATGATGTTTTAAATGGACCACATCAATAATTGAATCTTGATAGACTTTCCTTAATTTAGCTATAAAAGACCGAGAAACCAACCCTTCACTGGTTCCTGATACACGTAAATCCTGTACAATTACTAAAAATTTCATTTATACTGATTTAATTATTGTTTTTAACCTTCCTCAAAGCCCCATATAAATAAAGGCGAATCGGTAAATGGACAAAAAATAATCTCCATTTTAGTTCTTCGAATTTTGATAAATTTAGGACTGTTATTATTCTATTAAACAAATTGTATTCTTTGTAATCAAGAGCTACTTGAACAAAATACTTAAGAATCGTATAAGAAAGTAATTTTCTTTCTTTCAAATTTTTAATCACTAAATAAACTGCTTGCGCATTTGAAGCTCTTCTAACAGGATCTTTTCTATAAAACTCTCCTGTATTAGATTGAGAATGCTTACGACCATAGAATAATACTTTATTTATAGATATTCCTTTAAACCCATTTGAAATAATTCTGGAATACAATTCCCATTCTTCAGCGTACATTAAACTTTCTTCGAATCTATTATTTAAGAAGCATTCCTTTTTCCACATGACTGCACAAGAATTGAATTGCAATTCATTATTTAATATTTTGCCTATATCATTATCATCTATAAAAAAGGATGAATAACTCTTTGAAAAATCAAAATCATAAACAAAATCACCAACAAATACATTTCTAATATACCTGCAAAATGAAATGTTTTTTCTATTTAATTCTAAAACACATAATTCTAAATTTTGGGGATGTGCAATATCATCATCATCAAAAAATATGATATAATCCCCTTTAGCCAAGTCTAAACCATAATTTCTACTCCCTGGCAAGCCCTTTTGATAATTTGAGGTACGCTTAAAATATTTAAATCTAACATCTTGTTCAAGAACAGGTGCTAAAACTCCCATTGTATTATCTGTGCTGCCATCATCAATAATCAAACATTCCCAATCTTTAAATGTTTGTTTTTGAATTGAACGTATAGATTCTAATATATATTCTGACCTATTATAGGTCGCCATGATAATGGAAACTTTTGGATTCATTTTTTAAACAGGGATTTTATATAACGTAATGGAAATAATATTCCTTTACCTATCTTAAACTCTAAACGTTGTGTGTTTTTGATTTTTTCTTTTTCCTCTCTCTCCAATTTATACAATAAATGATTTAAAAACACTTCAAAATGAATTTCATATAATTCTTGATGTTTAAGATAAATATATTTAAGCAACTCATATTTCTTATCATCTGCTTTATCTGTGGTTGTATTACTTCGTTTTCTATAAGTATATAAAGGCTCGTGAATTACTAGGGCATTACCTCCATTCTTCAACAAACGGATATAAAACTCCCA
>JAENXD010000221.1 GCA_016649745.1 Flavobacteriaceae bacterium
AGGGGCTTTTGTTTTTAATTTGGCTGATGTTTTTTAAGTTTTAATGGTTCGCTAAAAGCATTATTTGAAGCCTGAACAAGGCTTTTATGCCGTTAAAAAAACAACGCAATGTTTTTGCATCGCTTTTTACAGTTTTTGAGATGAATTTCAAGTACTTCTTAATATTGTAAGCCATAGCAGAAAGGTGCATTACCTTGTTTGCTTGTTGTATGCCAATGGTATTGATTTTCCGAAGTCCCATAAACTGAGTGAGAGTTCCAAATACAGGTTCAACCGTGCTTTGCCGTTTGGACTTCATATACCTGCCTATTTTACTGTTTACTCGGGTAATGTTACGCTCATATTCTTCTTTGTAATAAGTAATGGTAATGCGTTTTTCCTGACTCTTTTTTAAACACTGGATACGTATAGGACAATCAAGACATAGGTATTTGGATGCTCGGTATTCTTTCTTTTTATTATTGTTTTCTCCTTCATAAAATACCTTGGTAAATGGGATGATTTTATTTTGTGGACATATCCAACAATCTTCTTGTTCATTGTAAGTAAACCCTTCAGGACCTCCTTTGTAAGTCCCGTGAGGTGGAATGAAACTTTCTAAGCCTTCAGCTTCTAAAAAGGCATAATTCTCTCCACTACTATAGCCTGTGTCGGCAATACAATTTCGCCAAAGAAGTCCTTGTTTATGTAATCGCTTTTTTAAGCGTGTTGTAATATCCTCTAAATACTGACTATCCTTTTTATCTGCGTGATAGGCTCTAATGTCTGTAATAACGTGATGAAACGTATCAACACTTAATTGACTCATATAATTAAGTTTTCTTGCCTTTCCCGGTTTTACGCTAATGCGGGCATCAGGGTGCCTATCAATTAGCATTCTTGAAAAAAACAGCTCCAATTTAAGATTTATTTGAATGTTGGTTTCTGAATTTGTAATTTAGGTAATAATTTACCTCAAAGATATCTTTATTTGAATTGCGGACTAAAGGTGGGCTAGAATTAAAAACTAAAAACACTAACTAATTGAAAATCAATTGTTAGGGCTTATTATCAGCGGAGAAAGAGGAGAACCACAAATTTCCACCTCTGATCCGGAAAGCCGGCAGATGATCCTCCGGGGCAACATTACAGAGGTAGCCTACAATGTCCAGTCTACCGTAGATGCCGAGCACTGCATCCCCATCGATTATGAAGTCACGAACCATAACGATAAAAAAGCGATGGGTGTTATGGTGAGAAGGGCAAAAACCATTCTTGGAAACAATGATTTCACCGCTCTTTTTGACAAAGGCTATCATACCGGATCTGAACTGGAAATTGCCCAGGGTTTAGGCATTAAAACCTTGGTTGCCATTCCTTCCCCGGCTTCCAATGCAACTGATCCCAGATATAACGTTCAAAACTTTACAAACTTTGCCTATCTGTTAAATATAGCGCACTTGTTGTTTTACGCCTTTTTCTGCCTTGATATCCAACTTCTTTACCGCCCCTTAATGCAGTGGTATGGCTACCATCCAGATCACTGCTTGATAAATCAATATTTGACTTGTTGTTTCTTAAAAGTTGTATCCAACATAATTTCCATATATCTTCCTCGCACCATTTGCGATAATGCCCAAAAACTGTCTTGTAATGTAATATTTCATTACCGAACAAGCTATCATCCGGTAGAT
This sequence comes from Flavobacteriaceae bacterium, assembly GCA_016649745.1. Lineage (GTDB taxonomy): Bacteria > Bacteroidota > Bacteroidia > Flavobacteriales > Flavobacteriaceae > Lutibacter. The sequence continues at coordinate 1,674 of JAENXD010000221.1, forward strand.
ATTCCCATTGACCACCTGTTTTTAGCTAGTACAGAATGGCGTTGATAATCTCACAAAGAGGTGCTTTTGGCTTAATACCTCTTTTTGTTAGCGATAAATATGGAACTATTTCCATTTTTATCATATTTTTGCTCAGTACTTGGTACATAGGGTTGTTATTTTTATGTTTCGCAACACAAATTTCTACAATCCTTTTATTTTTTCAAAAAAAAAGTCAAGATGACTTCAATGAGTAAAATTTTATTTTCTATAGATAAGTAAGTAAAAAATAACCGAATACTCTTTGCATGAATATTTACATATGCCTATTTAAGAAAATTAGATATTAAAACACCGGTTGAAATCCTTCCTGCCTCGTCAATTGTTTTTATTTTTATTTCCGCAACATCTTTTTTTGAAACTCCCTTTACTATTGCTTCATTTTCACAGGATGGCTCAAGTTGCAGCTGCTTATTATTTTTATAAATACCAATTTTATCAATATCATAATCTAATGAGTTTTGCCATTTAAGGTTTAATTTATCTCCCTGAAATTTAGCAGAAACATTTTTTACGTCTGATGGAATTCCATTACCACGCTCAACATTTACCATGTGAAATGTTATATCACCTGTTATAGAACTAAATGAAATGTGAGCACCATCTTCCATTTTCAAAAAATTAGATTTATCTATGGGAATTTCTAAAGTTTTCCATTTGCCGGTACCGTTCATGGTTGTTTTTATTTTTTCTTTTCCAAAAGTTGTTTGGAATACACATGGTTTACCATCAAAATAGATTACTTTAATTACAGAAGGCTTGCCCTTTAAACTAGATGCAAATAATTCACTTAACTCAATTTTTATTTGTTTGCCTTGTGGTAATATTTTTGCCCAGGCACCAAACCGTTGGCTATCATCACCAACATTAATTACATCTTTCCAGATAGTTTCATCAGGCAATATTTGCTTCATTAAGAAAGTATAATTACCGGTAAACTCATTCAGACCATTTTTTGTCATCAGATTTTTTTCGTTATGACGAAACGCTACCCATGCGCCGGGTGAAACTTCGGGACTTGCATGATAACCAGCATAAAAAGCTCCAAACTTATACGCCCTTTGAAATTGTTTCTGGTATTGTTTTGCATCTACACCTTTTCGTTGTGCACCCAATTCAGCAACTCTTAAGTCTTGTGTATAAACTGCGATCAAGGAAACGCCTGCATTCAAATCAGAAAGAACGCGCCAATAGGTCCATTGCGAAGGGCCTGTCCATCTTGAATCTTTCTTTGGTCCGTGGAATCCCCATGCATCTGCCCAGGGTTCAGCATAGGCCAATGTTTTGCCATTTCTGCAATATTTATAAAACAGGTCATATTTTGTTTCGGCCCCCGGTCCCCGTGGTTCCATTTCACTTGATGTATGAAAAAGCATAAGTTTGCCTGTCACAAATTCGTCTTGATACTTTTTAACTTCTTCTGCCGGAATTTTATTTCGCATAAATAATTTAATACCATCAAAATCCTTGATATATTCATCAGTAATTTTTGTCTGATAGTCCTTCGAAATTTGTTCAGTCCATTCCATACCCTGCTCAACACTGTTGGGTACTTTCCATTGATCTAACGATCTTTTTTCTGCCGGCACAGTAATATGTTCTGTTCCTAAGGCGTTAAAATTCATACGAACTCCTACCACAAATGGCAAGTATTTAGACTTTTTTAAATGTTCCGCATAAGCCTTTAAAAAATTAGTATAAGCATTTATAAATGTGGGATGCCAATACATTAAAGTTCCCTCATTGTCCCCTATCTGGTGACTAAGCTTCTCAGAATGCGTAGGAACTTTTTTATATAACCATTTTGGTTTTTGATTTCCATTTATCTGAACGGTAGTCCATTTTCCTTTATCGCTCATATACTTTAGTTCCTTATCCATTAAGGAAAAATCATATTTTCCCTCTGCAATTTCAACATTAGCCCATTGCAAAACAATTTGCCCGCCCTTTATATAAGGAATAGATAATATGCTTGTATCCTCTCCATACCAAATTGCATATATACCTCTGGCATCAGACGGTTTTACATTTGGCTCTTTTTGCTGACTAAATAAAATTTGAGAAGTTAATAAATTTAGAATTAAAGAAAATATGTAGCTTCTATAAATCATCATTACTTTAAGTGGATTCTAAAAATTGATTTTTTCTGTTCTCTCAAAAAACAAGAACCTTTTTAATTTTTTGGAGAAAATTACATTTCAAATGTAGTGAAACTTTATTGGTCTTACTAAAAAATATTGAAATCCTATCTACCCTATTGTGGAGCTGCTAACTTAGCTGGGACATAAAAACTACACCTGTTTTAATAAAAAACAAAAAAAGAATACTGTGAATCATTTAAAGAAAAAGCAGAAAGCTTAAGTTATCGTCGAGAGAACATAAAAGAGTTAGTTGATGAATTTGGCGTAAAAGTACAGTGTATTTATAAATGGAGAGCATCAGCAAGAAAATAAGTTAATTTAAAATCCATTATACCTGCAAATCAAAAGTTAAAAAATTTCCTAGTGCAATTATATAAGATACATTCGAAAAAAGATCTTTTTAATTGTTGACACAATTTCGCCTTATATTTGAGATGTTTTAAATAGCTCTGCTATTTGAATTTTTATGTTATTTGAATACATTGAATTCAACCTATAAACGCAACTTTTAGATTTATTTAAATATTTTTTTAGTACATGACAAAAAATATATCTCATTGAAAATCAATAAAATAAGTAACAATAAATTAGGATAAAAGACTGATATTCATTACATTAAAGAATTATTACCACATAATTTTTCTAATGAAGAACACCAGTCTAGAGAG
>JAENXD010000161.1 GCA_016649745.1 Flavobacteriaceae bacterium
CCAATAATGAAACTATATTTATCAATATTATTTAATTATACATTGAACTGGTTTAAACTTTTTTCAATTGGCTGCAAAATATTATTTTTCACTCACTTTTTGTCCTTTTTGAACTCCGTAGCGATGCTATGCAGTTAAAAAGAGCCTTCAATTGAGCAAAAAATTCCTATTTTTCGCTTCAATCAAAAAAGTTTAAACCAGTTCATTTATAAATATTACCTTTAATATTAAAAAGCCCAGTAAACTTTGTTGAAAAGTAGTTAAGAACTGCTTGTATTTTGCAAAAATAAAATTGGATAAATTAAACCATAAATTCTAATACAATAAACTATAAAAATGAGTTATGCTGACATTCAAAAATTTTAATATCGCCGATTGGTTTTCATTTTACAGAATTGCTGCTGCACCATTTTTATTACTTATTTTATGGGTGGGTGATCGAGAAATTTTTACTTGGCTTTTATTGGTAAGTTATAGTACCGATGCGATTGACGGTTTTTTAGCACGAAAATTAAAAATTACAAGCGCAAGAGGTTCACAATTGGATTCTTTTGGTGATCAAATTACGTTTTCAGTTGGATTAATTGGTGTTTTAATTTTTGAATATAATTTTATAAAAGAGCATACTTTTTTTATGATTCTTGTTTTGGTGCCTTATGTAATTCAAATGATTATTGCGTTTATAAAGTATGGAAAAGCCACTGCTTTTCATACGTATTTGGCTAAGCTATCAGCAATTGTGCAAAGCATATTTATACTTTGGTTGCTGTTTTTTAATCCGATTTCCTGGTTGTTTTATGTAATGATTGTATTGGGTTTATTAGAAACAATAGAAGAAATTACGCTTATTTTTATGTATGATAATTGGGTTGCCGGGGGTAAAAGGAATTTATTGGGCAATTAGAGATAAAAGGAGATTAAAAATTAATACTGAATCAGACTAATACGTTTTGCCATGCGCTCCTATTCATTCTTTACTATTATTCTTTTATGTTTGGTCATATTGATTGTAGACACGTTGGCTTTTTATTGGCTGCAATCCATTACTCAATTAATTCATTCGTCAAATATTCAAAACTTAATTAATATTGTTTATTGGTTATTTTCCATTGGATTGGTTGCCTCAATTATTATATTAAAAAGCAGATTGGATACCATGCATCCATACAGAAAACAGTTGTTGGTAACCTCATTTTATGGAATTACGGTATCTTCCTTTATTCCGAAATTAATTTTTGTTATCGTTATTTCAATATTATATTTTTCGAACTTTGTTTTTTATGAAGAAAAATCTTTAATCATAATCCCAATTATTGGTTTATTTTCAGGATTTTTGCCCTTTTTTGTAATTCTTTACAGTGTTTTTAGAAGCCTATATCGCTTTAAAATACACCGTATTAAAATTAATTTAAAGGAATTACCTTCTAATTTCGAAGGATTGCGCATTGTACACATTTCAGATCTTCATTTGGGAAGTTTTAAATCTCGCCATCATATTTTGGATAGGGCTGTTAAGATAATTAACCATTTGGAACCCGATTTAATTTTTTTTACCGGTGATTTGGTTAACAATAATGCGTGGGAATTAAGAGGCTGGCAAACAGTATTGAAAAAATTAGTCGCTAAAACCGGCAAATATGCTGTTTTGGGAAACCATGATTATGGAGATTACAGCGAGTGGAAAAATGCCAAAGCGAAACAATCCAATTTTGAATCTATCAAATATTTTTATAAAAAAATAGATTTTAAGTTATTGCTGAATGAATCCGTTGCTATTGAAAAAGAAGGCAAAAAAATAGCCATTGTTGGTGTTGAAAATTGGGGAAATCCTCCTTTTAAACAATATGGAAATTTAAAAAAAGCTTTAAAGAATGTTGCGGATACCCACTTTAAAATATTACTATCTCATGATCCCTCACATTGGAATGAAGAAGTTACCGATAAAACGAATATTGCACTTACGCTTTCGGGTCATACACATGGCATGCAGGCCGGCATAAATATTAAAAGTAAAAATTGGAGCCCAATTCAGTATAAATACAAACAATGGGCCGGATTGTACAAACACTTAAACCAATATTTATATGTAAACAGAGGTTTGGGTTGGATGGGTTTTCCTGGAAGACTGGGAATGCGACCTGAAATTACCCTTATTGAGCTTCATCAATAACTAGCAAAGATAGAATCCTATCTTTTGTTTGCCTCTTCTTCCTCTTTCTTTTTTTGTCGCTCTAACTTTCTGAAATAACCTCTAAAAAAGAAGTTGTGTTTTAAGGCTTCTAAATTTTCGTTTAAACGAATGCTGCCTTCCTTAACATTTTTCATGGTTTCATCAATATTATTGACTAAAACGGTATCATTAACCATATAATTTAAAGCCCCATCGCCATTTTTCACATTTAAAACCACCTCATTTAAATTGGTTATCGCTGAGTCAATTCCATAGCTAGATTTTTCAAAATTAGCAATGACGGATTTCATTTTATTTGCGGAAATGGTATCGCTCAACAAAACGGCGGCAAGGCTTTCATCATAATTAATTGAATTAATTATTTTTTTGAGTTCCCGAATGGTTTTTGTAGCTTCTGAACTGGACGTATTTAAATTTATAATAATATTTTTTATATTTCCAGCCAATTCCTCATCCTCAATCAGCATACCAAGTGCACCTTTTCCTTGTTTAATGTTTTTTGTAATTTTCAACAAATCTGAAGTTAACAAGGCGGCGTTGTCATTGGTGGTATTTAAGGTTTCAAGCATATCAGTGGTTGATATTTTACTATATGATGTAATAGTGTCACCAGGTTTTATTGCAGTTGAGACTTCTTTACCAGGCGCAATATTGATAATCATACTTCCAACCAAACCATCTGAACTAATACCCGCTACAGCATTCTTTTTTATGTGATTTAGCATTTTAGCTTCAATAATCATTTCAACACTTATAGTGCTGTCATTGATCATCGTTATGTCTTGCACCGTTCCAATATTTATTCCGGAATATCGAACGTTATTTCCTAATTGCAATCCATTTACGTTATTAAATAAGACACTTATTTTAAATGTTTTGCCAAAAAGATTTTGTCGGTTTCCAATAAAATAAAGTGCAGCAACAAGAATAACTGTGCTTATTATAACAAATAAACCAAGATTGAATTTTTGCGAATTTGATTGTTTCATAGTAATATTATTTAAAAAATGCTTGAATTTTTTTATCTTTATTAGTAGCCAATTCTTCAAAAGTTCCTTCGGCATAATTAATTCCATCAATCAATAAAATCATTCTGTTTGAAATTACCCTGGCGCAATCTACATCATGAGTTATAATTAGAGATGAGGTTTTATAACTCTGCTGAATATTTCTCATAAGTCCTATAATTTCTTTTGCAGTTATTGGGTCAAGACCAGTTGTTGGCTCATCATAAATAATAATTTTTGGCTTAAGAATTATCATCCTTGCAAGTGCAATTCTTCTTTGCATTCCTCCGGAAAGTTCACCTGGCATTAAATCAATGGTTTCAGCTAAACCTACACTTTCCAATGCTTCAATAACTAAATTTAGCATTTCTTCTTCCGTTTTATTTTGCTTTCGCATAGGAAATTCTAAATTTTCCCGAACGGTCATGGAATCGTAAAGGGCACTTCCCTGAAAAAGAAAACCTATTTCTGTACGCAATTCATTAAATTCTTTTTGAGTAAGCTCGGTAATATCTTTACCCATAATTTCAAGCGTTCCGCTGTCAGGTTGTATTAATCCAACCAAGCATTTTATCATTACAGATTTACCTGACCCGGATTTACCCATAAGTACTAAGTTTTCACCTTCGTTTAGTTCCAAAGAAAAACCGTTAAGCACTTGGTTATCGCCAAAGCGTTTTTTTAAATCATTTATTTTTAAAATAGGTTGTATGTTATTTGTTTTATCCATGTTTGATGAATGCTAAAAGAAAATATCGGTAACAAAAACGGCTATAAAGTCTATTATAAATAAAAGCATGGAGGTGTAAACCACAGCCGAATTTGAGGCTTCTCCAACACCAACAGTTCCGTTTTTACTATAGTATCCCTTAAAGCTTCCCACCAAACCAATTGCAAAGCCAAAGAAAAATGTTTTTGCAATTGCAGGAAGCAAGTCTGAAAATTTAATGGCATCAAAAACCTTATTGAAATATAATAAAAATGAAACATCTCCTTTTAAATTTTCAATGAGTGATGAACCAAATAATGCAATAGCATCTCCAAAAATGACAAGTAAGGGAATCATTAATGTTGTCGCCATAATGCGCGTAACCACTAAATATTTAAAGGGATTTGTACCGGAAACTTCCATGGCGGCTATTTGCTCTGTTACGCGCATAGAACCCAATTCCGCACCAATTCCCGAACCTATTTTTCCTGCACATATCAGTGAAATAATAACCGGACCAATTTCTCTCACTATTGATATACTCACCATGGACGGCATCCAAGCTTGTGCGCCAAATTCCAGTAAAGTAGGTCTGGATTGAAGCGTAAATACCAATCCTAAAATAAATCCGGTTACACCCACCAATAATATGGAACGATTGCCCATATTATAGCATTGCCGCAAAAGCTCTTTGAATTCAAAGGGTCTTGTAAATACTTCTTTAAAAAAGCGAACTGCAAAATTTGACAGCTCACCAATTTCAATAAAAAAGTTTTTGAAAGAATTTTTTATTTGCAATGATGTAAACATTAATTAAATAATTAAGACTAACTTAAAGATAAAGATATTATTGGTTTTTAAGGAATAAAATGATATATATCAATTTTAAGTCGATGAAAAATGGATAAAGTTGATAATGATTTTGAAAAAAGTCTAGATTCTCTTTTTAAAAACTAAAACCTTATTATTTCTTTTTTAAAAATGGCTCATTATAAAAAACACATCCACTATTTGATATTAATCATTTGAAATTTAAACAGCAGGTTTTAACTTTATACGAGTAAGTATAAAAAAGCAAAAATCAATTATTTGAAACCCTTAATTTTTCAACCATGATAATCAAAGAATTAAATAAACTTAAAAAGGAAAATAATTTTGAAGAATTTTATAAAAAAATTTCAAAAGACATTATCGGTTTGAAAAAATTTGCAGCTTCAAAATTAAAACTGGCCGAAAAAGAAGGATTAATGGATAAAGGTTTTTATGATGCAAACGGAATTTTAGATGAAGTGTTTATGGAAATTTTTAAAAATTATTCAAATGAAACGGATGAAAAGCAGTTGAGACAAGCGTTCTTTTTAAAAACAATTCAAAAAATAAATCATAAAATAGAGAAAGAAAATCAATTTGCCGATGATATAAATATTGACAGTATTTTAAAAGAAGAGCTGAATTTATTAAAAGAAGATTATTCAATAGAAGCGGATGGAGATTATGTGTTTAATGAAGATCTTGACGATATTTCCTACAAACAAAACAGCTTTAATCCTGTTCATTTCATTTTGGATCAGCCAATGGAATTGGAACTCACCGGAAAACTGGACTTGCGTAATACTTCAACTTCCGATAAAAGAAGAGTCTTGTTTGGTGGGGCATTTTATACACTTCCGCCAATAAGTAAAACTATTATTGAATTGTATGTTTTTGGCGATCAAGAAATAGTAGAGATTGCGAAGACCTTGTCAATTGATGAAAAATCAGTTACAGAAGTAATAGATAGTGTTAAACAAAGATTGGAAAAACTGTAGCCGTAGGGATTTTTTTATTAAGAAATTATTTAACTTTTTTGAAGTTTTAATTGATCTAGCATTTTTGCTATACTAATAACTCTGGACTATAAATCAATTTCCAGACTAACAGGACAATGGTCAGAACCGTAAAATTCTGAATGTATTTTAGTTGCTTTTACTTTATTAACCAATGTTTTACTGATTAAGAAATAATCAATTCGCCACCCAATATCTCTGGCTCTTGCGTTAAAACGATAACTCCAAAAAGTATAGGCGACTTCATCGGGATGAAAATTTCTGAATGAGTCAACAAATCCGCCATCAATAATGGCGTCCATTCCATCAATTTCAATTTGGGTATAACCGGCCGTTTTGTTGTAATTGGCTTGGTCATTTTTTAAATCGATAGGGCGATGAGCTACATTAAAATCTCCACAGACAATTACAGGTTTTATTTTCTCTAAATTTTTTAAATATGTAAGAAAATGGGCATTCCACTTTTCTTTATAATCAAGTCTATCTAATTTCTGACCGGCGTTTGGAGCGTAAACATTAACCAAATAGAAATTGGAATATTCAGTACAAATCAATCTTCCTTCATTTTCGTCTTGCATTAAATTTTTAGTTTCAATAGAATCAGGTTTGTTTTTATAAAGCAATGCAGTGCCTGAATATCCTTTTTTTTCTGCGGAATTGCAATAAACAGTATAACTGGAAATAGGCGTCAAAACTTGCATAACCTCTTCAACCTGAGCTTTTGTTTCCTGTAAGCAAAGGATATCCGGATTCAAGTTTTTTACCGATTCAATAAATTCTTTTTTTATAATGGCTCTTATGCCATTTACATTCCAAGAAACGATGCGCATGATTAGATTTTATAACTTATCAAACTTTTTATTTAAACCATAAATTTTAACCCAAAAATACTGTAACAAGAAGCCGATTCAAATGAGGGAAATCAATCTACTAAATTTTTATAAAAAAGTTAGCATCATCCCATTTTTTTGTTGAAAAAATAAAAATGATTGCTTGTCACTAAAGCGGCACTGTCAAAAGCCAATAATTCTTTAAAAGAATATTCACTGGCCCTAAAAAGCGTCATATAGGTATTCACGGTATTTCGGGAAACTCCCAAGGTAAACCCTGTTTTACGGTTGCTGAAACCATCTAATTGTAAAGTGATAATTTGTTTTAAATCCATTGGATCAAGTGTGTTAGCCATATCGCTTATTTTTTGCGACAAGGTAGTTTATACTTGATCTTTCAAAAGTGGCACAATTCAAACCGTTATCACTGGCACAAATCGAAACGTTATGTTTTTAAATGAACCACAAAAGTGGCAC
>JAENXD010000173.1 GCA_016649745.1 Flavobacteriaceae bacterium
GTTTTGGCTATTTTGTTGCTTGTGATTATTTATTTGTGGTTTAATGCCGAAAGTATTATAAATACACTTTTTGGCATAAAATCTTAGTTTTATGTTTTTAGATTCAAGGTTGAAATCATCATTTTTTAAAACTTCGGCCTTTCCATTCGTAGTTTTTAAAGGTTGATAAACTTGCTGTAAAAACAATAAAAAAGGGATAGCATAAGCTTATTGTTAAATAATGTTTTAGTGATTTTGTGTTTTTCAAAAAAACGGAAGTTTGTGTGATTAGGATAAAATCAGCAATGATTTTTGATGTGAAAACAAAGAAGAAATAGATCCAATATTGGGAAAATAACATCGCTGCCAATCCTAAAATAAGCACCATTAAATTTTCTGAAAACACACAAAGTCCAACAAATTTTGCAAAAAAGATTTTATAGGAAACTGATTTAGAAGCCCACCGTATTTGCTGATGTAAAAACAGCTTCCAACTATTTTCTGTCTTGGTTTCCACAATGACTTCCTCTGATTTTAAGAATTTTACGTTTTTCGGATAAGCTTTTATCATTTTTTCCATCAAAAAAATATCATCTCCACTGGCAATTTCTGCATTGCCTTCAAAACCATGAAGTTTAAAAAAAATGGATTTACGGTAACATAAATTGGCACCATTGCACATAAATGGATTTCCAATTCCGAAACCGCCAACGGTACTTCCCATTAAACTTATGAAATTCAAATTTTGAAAATGATACAACCATGAATTTTGCAAGCTAAATTTTACCGGAGCGCTGATAAATATGGGTTGCTTTTCTTCAATAAATTGATTGAAAAGATGTAGCCATAATTTGGGAACCAAACAATCGGCATCTGTGGTAACGATCCATTCAAAATTCGATAATTTAATGGCAGTATTTAATGCGTCTTTTTTAGGAGATTCGGATTTTCGAATACTTTGCACATGACGCAAGTTAAGATTCGGATTTTGTCTCGTAAATTCTTTAATAATTTCAATAAAATTATCTTCGGAATCATCGTTCACCAGCAAAATTTCAAAGAAATCCTTAGGATACTTTATTTCGGAAAGCGATTGTAATAGATTGGATAAATTGTGCGCTTCATTTCTGAATGGGATAACTATTGAAAACCTGTTTTTAGGTTTTGTATTTTTGTTTTTAACAATGTCACTTTTATAAAAGCCAAAGATAAAAGCCATAATCAGCATTAAATACAAAACTGAAATTATAAAGACTATGAAAATCATTTCTCGGTGACCATTTTAAAGTTCAAAACAAAGACACTTCCTATCAATGCAGGAATAGCGAAATTCAACAGCCACATAAAAGTAGTGATGGATACAATAGTTAGCGGACTTACTTCAATAAAACCAAAAATAAATACCGCAACAGAGCCTTTAATTACCCAATCAAAAACAGCCAGACTTGGAATAACGGAAGCTATTAAATACGTGCTGAAAATCAAGCTTATGAGCGTGATATAATCTGCGTCCACTTGAAAAAGTTTTAAAAAAAAGTAAAATTGATGCGAAAAAACCAGATAACGAAATACAGCATAACCAAGCGTTTTTGTCAAAATTTTCAAAGGTAATTCTTTTGAATAATTATAAATTTTATGAGCGTATTCTTTGATTTTTTTTATGATTCTTGAATTTTTTCCAATAAAAAAAAGCAGCAGTAAAACACTTGCTATGAGAAGAAATTTAAGCGTATTAAATGAGAACAAAGCGATTTCAAAAGAGGCACTTAAAAAGAAAATTCCTAAGATTCCAAAAACCAAGGTAACTGCCAACTGACTTAAATTCCCCATAAGGTTTAAAACCATGATTTTTTTTCGTTGTTTTTTTTCAAAATATAGTGCTTTTGCGCCGTATTCTCCTATTCTGTTGGGGGTGATAATGGATACGGTTAAGGAAGCCAAACACTGTTCAAAAGCTTCAAAAAAGGTAATTTTTTTTTCATGGGAAGCCAAAGTTTTCCACTTAAATATTTCCAAAATCCAATTAACATCGGTAAATAAAAGCAATAGCAAAAGCAGCCATCTGTTTTTAGAAAAAAGAACAGCTATCTGTTGTTTCAATTGTGTAAGTGACAAAAGTTGGTTGGAGGCCAACTGTTGAAATATAAAATAAAACGCGCCAGTAACAATCGCTAATTTTAGCAGAAAGATGATCGCTTGTTTATATTTGTCTAAGATATTGTACATTTGAAATTACAAATAAACAACTAATTGAGCTCAGAAAAAATCATATTGGGAATTGATCCGGGAACAACCATCATGGGTTTTGGATTGATAAAAGTTATCAATAAAAATATGGAATTAATTCAGATGGATGAATTGATGCTCAAAAAATATGATGACCATTATTTAAAATTAAAATTGATTTTTGAACGCACCATTCATATTATTGATACGTACCATCCAGATGAAATTGCGATTGAAGCGCCTTTTTTTGGAAAAAACGTACAGTCTATGTTAAAATTGGGACGCGCCCAGGGTGTTGCGATGGCTGCCGGTTTGTCAAGAGAAATTCCGATAACGGAATATTCGCCTAAAAAAATTAAAATGGCCATTACAGGAAATGGAAATGCGAGTAAAGAACAGGTAGCTAAAATGTTGCAGAGTTTGTTTAAAATAAAAGAATTGCCCACAAATTTGGATTCCACAGACGGATTGGCCGCTGCGGTTTGTCATTTTTACAATGGCGGAAATATAACTTCAGAAAAAAATTATACGGGTTGGGGTGCTTTTGTGAAACAAAACGGAAAAAGAGTGAAAGAGTAAGTGAGAATTGAGTATTAAGTAATGAGAAAGTTTTAAATCCGGAAATTTTCTGTTCCTAATTCCTCAATACTCACTACTCAATACCAATTTTAAACAATTACATCACATTCATAAGTTTCACATTTTTTATCAATCACCAATTTTCTGTGTTCATGAAAAAGTTGATGTTCTTTGGAAGCTTCCAGCTTATCCTTGTCTTCTTTAGAATTCCAATATTCAACCAAAAAATACTTATTTTCTTCAATTCTGTCTTTAAAAATATGAAAATGATCTAAGCCTGCAGGTTTTGCTTCGGTCAATTCCTCGAATTTTTGAAGTTCAACAAATGTAATTCCTTCTCCGTCTTTTACCTTAAATGAAACGATATATACATACATAACTAGTCGGTTTTCTCAAAAATACAATACCCTTTTCAAAAAAAGGGTAACAAAAATCACTTTTCGCAATTTTTTAAAAAAAAGTGTACATTTATAAAATAATTAAAACAGTATTTTGGCGGGAATTTATATACACATACCGTTTTGTAAGCAAGCTTGTTATTATTGCGATTTTCATTTCTCGACTTCATTAAAAAGAAAAGAAGAAATGCTGACAGCGTTAAAAAGGGAATTGGTGTTAAGAAAGGACGAACTCAATAAAGAACAAATTGAAACCATTTATTTTGGTGGAGGAACGCCCTCGTTATTGACAATTGATGAATTAAGATTGTTGATAGACACCGTTTATGATAACTATGAAGTGATTGAAGACGCTGAAATTACCTTGGAAGCCAATCCCGATGATTTATCTTCCGAAAAAATCAAGCAACTGGCAAAACTTCCCATAAATAGATTGAGCATAGGAATTCAATCTTTTTTTGATGACGATTTAAAATTTATGAATCGGGCACATTCTGCGGAAGAATCGAAAAAATGTTTAACCGTGGCAACCAAATATTTCGACAATATCACCATCGATTTAATTTACGGATTGCCAAATATGAGTCATGAAAAATGGTTATCAAATTTAAAAATGGCATTCGATTTTAATATTCCCCATATTTCCGGTTACGCCTTGACGGTTGAGGAAAAAACAGTATTGCATAGTTTGATTGAAAAAGGAAAAGTGCCACCTGTTGATGAAAATTTGGCTTTGGAACATTATAATATTTTGGTTGCAGAAACCGAAAAACGAGGTTATGTAAACTATGAAATTTCAAATTTTGGCAAACTAGCTTATTTTTCAAGACACAACACTTCTTATTGGCTAGGTTACAACTATTTGGGAATAGGTCCTTCAGCCCACTCTTTTACAGGTTTTGAAAGAAGCTGGAATGTTTCAAACAATACAAAATACATTAATGCCTTGCTTGCCGATGAATTACCTTCAGAAAAAGAGCAACTTACGGAAATAAACAGGTTTAATGAATATATTATGACAGGTTTACGCACCATTTGGGGCGTTTCTTTTCAAAAAGTTGAAAAGGAATTTGGCGCGATGTATTTGCAAGAATTAAAAAAAAGCGCAGAGCGCCATATAAAATCGGGTTTGTTGGAAATTGAATTGCGTTCTTTTTCGGGAGGCGTTTTGGTCACTACCAAAAAAGGTAAATTTTTGGCAGATGGAATTGCTTCGGATTTATTCAAAATAACTTCCTGATTTATATGTAATTATAGTTACATATTGCTATTTGTTATCGCAATAACTTTGCTGAAAATTAAATAGTTAATTATGGAAATACAAATAAAATTTGATGAAAACGGTGGTATTGTTCCATTTATGAATGGCGCAAAAATTACCATGAATGAATCTCCTTTTTTAATATTTTTGGCAACTGCAGGAATGTGTTCGGCAGTATTTGTAAGATCGTTTATGCAACAAAGAGGCTTGCCAATTGATGAAGTTGGCATCACACAAAAAATGAATTACAACAGAATGACCAATATGGTGAGCGATATTGATATGGTTGTTGATTTACCGGCTAATTTCCCTGAAAAATATGTGGGTGCCATAAAAAATGTAATTGCACAATGTCCGGTTAAACGTCACTTGGCACAACCGCCAACATTTAATGTAATTGCCAATTTAACTCCAATACTGGAAAACTAAATTTAAATTAATTTAATAAAAAAAGCAGCTTTTAAAAGCTGCTTTTTTATGCGAAAATCATAAAATATTTTGGTAATTTTAAAAAGTGAAATATACTTTTATAAACTGTTACCAAAAAAGGCTAAAAATCAACAATGAAACAAAAAATATATAATCAGTTTAGTTTTTTAAAAATAAGTAAATGTTTTGTTTTTTTACTTTTAGCCTTTTATAATAGTAACTCTTATAGCCAAAGCAATATATCAGGTTATATATCCATTAATGATAGTTTACAAAACCAACAATCAGTATTCTTAGCTCAATTTAATAAAGATACTCCTTATTCTAAAAAAGATTCAAAAATTATTGCAACTATTCCAATTGATGAAAATGGTTTTTTTAATTTAAATAAAAAACTCTCTGGAAAACAAGAATTATATTTCCTATACTTAAACAACCTTAATACAGCTAATCAAATTATTTCTCAAGACTTTATTTTATCAAATAATGATTCCATATTTTTTCAAAAAAGTGATATGCCATTTGCCATTTTTAAAAACACAAACCAGACAGACCGAGAATGGCAAAAATTAAAAAATTTTAAAAACCGTTTAAAAGTTAGTATATCTAATCAAAAGAAGTATTTAAATGAAATACGTATTTATTCTAAAGATTCTCTTCAAATTTTAGCGGTAAAATTGATAAGTATTAAAGAACTTAATAATAAAAAATTACTCGATAAAGATATTTTACTTAACACAGGTTACTATATTAATCTCTTAGAAGAATTAAAATCAAGTGATATAAATCATGATGAATATATTTTTTTGGAAAACAAATTAGCTGTACAAACATTGAAGAGTTCTATGAAAAAATATGCCGTCAGTAAATGGATAAACATTGTTTTAGTGTGTTTAGTGTTAAGTTTACTTTTCTATATATACTCTTTAAAAAGAATAAAAAAAGCGGCTACTATTAATAACTTAAGCAAGCAAGAGATTAACATTAAAAACTATATTTTACAAGGAAAAAGTAATAAAGAAATTGCTGATGAATTATTCATTAGCCTAAGTACTGTTAAAACTCATATAACTAATATATATAACAAACTAAATGTTTCCAACAGGGGGGAATTGCTTCTGAAATCAAAAAATAGCACGAGTACTAGTACTTAATTCAACCCTATATTTTACTTATTTTTTAACATTGTTATAGTTCTTTGCACTTATACAACAATTAAAATAAGTTTAGTATGAGTCTCAGAATTAAAATTATTTTCTTTTTAATTATTTATAACACCGTATTTGCCCAAAATAAATTTAATATTTCGGGAATATTAACAAATCAAAAAGAAACTCTAACATCTGCTGGCGATGCTTTTCTTTTAACTAAAACAGGAGAGGAATTAATTAAATATACCTCAATAAATGAAGGCAGGTTTTCTATTAAATCAATACTCAAAGGAACTTATCTATTAAAAATTTCTTGTTTAGGGTTTGAAGTTTATCAAGAACGATTTCTTGTTCATAATCTTCAAACCCTAAACAA
>JAENXD010000169.1 GCA_016649745.1 Flavobacteriaceae bacterium
TGGTGTTCTTCATTAGAAAAATTATGTGGTAATAATTCTTTAATGTAATGAATATCAGTCTTTTATCCTAATTTATTATTACTTATTTTGTTGATTTTCAATGAAATATATTTTTTGTCATGTACTAAAGTTAACTAAATAAAATAATAAATGAAATTTCACAATGGTTTATTCATTAAGTCCATAAATGGAGGGGCTTTCAGCTTTTGTATCATAATTCTGTTCACTTGAGTAAAAAGGTATTTATTTACCATTGACTTGCAATTTATTTCATCCTATTGTTGATTTCTTACCATTGGCAAAGTTCTTTTTAGTTTATTTGAAATACTATGTTTTTGGTTGTACATTTACATAAGAAATATTTCTAAAACTGAAAAAATGGATATGCATTATTTCAGTACCCCCAAAAAAAAAATCGTATTTAACGTCATAACAATTGTATTGAATTATAGTATAAGTTTATAGATTTTTTTAACTTATTTATTATGGTTTAAAAGGTTTGATGTCCCCTCCTTCCTATAGATTTATATTAAAAATTATTAATTATTTAATTATTAACTAAATTTTTTATTATGAAAAAAGTATTTTTAGGCGCTTTAGCGCTAACGTTTGGAGCTATAGGATTTGCTCAGAACACATCAACAGTAAATCAGACTGGTTTAAATGGAATTAGTACAGTAATTCAACAAAACTCTGGTAATAAGGCTATTCAAAATCAAAGTGGTGCTGCCAATGAAGTTTATATTAAACAAACAGGATCTGATAATTATGCCAATCAACAACAAACAGATAGATATCCTAGTATACTGGTTTATCCAACAAATGTTAGTGAAGCGAAAATAATACAATCTGGAAATAAAAATAAAGCTTGGCAAACACAATCATATGAAAATAATAACGCTTTTGCTAATCAATCTGGGAACGATAATGTTTCAAGACAAACCCAAACTGCTTGGGGCAACGATGCAGATGTAAGGCAATCTGGAAATAGAAATAATGCACGTCAAACTCAAAAAAGTGCTGCTGCAATGGCTGATATCAACCAATCTGGTAATGATAATAAAGCTACACAAGATCAATTGTTAGGTAAATATAATGATGCCACTGCAAAACAATCAGGAGACAGAAATACTTCTTATCAGTCACAAACTGGGGTAGCTTCAAACGGTGCTCACAATAATGTTGCTGTAAATCAATCTGGAAATGACAATTATGCCAAACAAACTCAAGGTAATAATGGAGGTGGCGTTAAACAGTTGGCGTCTATAAATCAATTAGGAAATCGTAACAGAGCCACTCAAGATCAACTTGGAGGACAAGATAATGAACTTAAGGCTAAACAATCTGGAAACGACAACAAATCTAAACAAGTACAATCATGGGCTTGGGGTGCGTATGGTGAAGTAATGCAAAGTGGACATAGAAACACCGCTGATCAAATGCAAAGTGGAAGTGCATCAACTGCAAAAATAAACCAATCTGGAAATGACAATTATGCGAAGCAAACGCAAACTAGTGCTGCGGATTTTAATCTTGCTCAAATAAACCAATCTGGTAATAATAATTCAGCAAAACAAATGCAAGATGGTACAGGTGCATGGACAGGAATGAATACTGTTAAAATAGATCAATCAGGTAATGATAACAAAGCTGTTCAAGATCAAGATAACCCTGGCACAACTTTTACTCATAACTTTGCTTCAATAAACCAACAAGGTAATAATGACAGGGCCTATCAAAATCAATATGGTGATGGAGATAAAGCTGTTATCATTCAAAAAGGTGGTAATAATAATTATGGTTTACAAGATCAAACCGCTGCTTCAATTGGAGCTGATGCAAGATTGGTTCAAAATGGATCAAACAACTGGTCAAAACAATGGCAAGATGGTACAAATAATGTATCAAATGTATCTCAAACTGCTAATGATCATTGGAGTATAGTTACTCAATCTGGTATGGGAAATAGTAATACAGTTATCCAAAATAATAACTAATAATTATTAAATAAGTATAAAACAATTAAAAAAAGAGGGAATAATTCCCTCTTTTTTTCTTAAATTTGAGTATGATGAAAAATAATAACTACATAATAATTATTGTTTTAATGGTTTTTAATCTAATTTCTTATAAAGGTTATACTCAACAAACCAATGAAGACACCTATATAATTAATCAATATTTTCAATCAAATAAAGAAGCTTCTTTAATATTGGAAAGTAAGGGGTTAGATCCCGCCATTCTTCAATCTAAAAATAATGCAATCCTATTGAATCAAGTAGGAAACAGCAATCAAATTGATATTAAAAGCAGTATTAATAATGCTCAAACAGTAAGCCAGTTTGGAAATAATAACGACTATCAGTTCATAAATTATTACAACAGTTCGGCTTCTAACTTTAATATTCTTCAACAGGGAAATTCCAATTCTCTTCAAATTTATGGGGAGAACTCATTGATAAAAAACATAGGCATTGTTCAAAATACAAATTTTAAAACCTTGATTATTAAAAACTATTAATTTATTTATTTTGAAAGCAACCAGCATTTATATATTATTTTTATTCCTCGTATTAAATGGGATTTCAGTTTTTTCTCAAGAAAACATAAAAGCTAAAATTGTAACAAAAGTTGCGGATAATATGATTGATATTAAAGCTGTCGCCCAAAATAACGAACCCACACTTAAGGACGAATATTCTTATGTATTGTTTTCATTAAAAAAGGGGGCGCAAGGAAATTCTTCCAGAAACAGTCAATCTGGTGAATTTTCTTTAGAGCCAGGTGAAGAAAAGGAATTATCGACTTTAAAAATCAATATTCAAAAAGATGAGGAAGTCAAGGTCTTATTATTTTTAAGGAAAGACGGAGTCTTAGTCGCTAAGGATTCTACAATAATTTACTCGGCTGAGCGTAAAAAAAAGAAGTAGTTAAAGAAAGCAATTTTGAAATAAAAGGGATTGTTGTTGAAGATGTTATTACAAAAATCGGAAAAAAATTTTCATTATTATTTTTATCAGGAGTACAATAATTCGGGTAGTCAGTATCCTTTTATTATCAATATAAAGGAGAAACCTTATTTTGGAAGAAGCAGTATAATCACTGTTGAAATAGAAAATCAGAATATTTTTGAATTCTTTACGAAGCCTGATGAAGAATTTTTAAAATCCGCAGTAAAAACGACCTTACAAAACATCAATCAATTTGCAATCCAACGAAAATCGTTATTTAAAAACAGTAGAATATAAGAATTATTTAATATCTTTAAGTATAAAAATGTTTTTTATGAAAAAGTTGAATTTAATTACAGTCCTTTTACTGCTAAGTTTTCCCTGTTTGCTTTTTTCACAAAACTTGGTTTATAAACCGATGAATCCTTTTTTTGGCGGTGACACATTCAATTACCAACAAATGTTGGCGGAAGCAAATGCGCAAAACGATTTTAAAGAAGATACAAAATCTGATTATAGCCAACCAACCGATTTAGAAAATTTTACGGAAAGCTTGAATAGACAAATGTTGAATTCCCTTTCACAAGATTTGTTTCAGCAGCAATATGGTGATCAAGCTCTTGGTGTTGGAACTTTTGTTTTTGGTTCATTAGTGGTAGATGTTTCACCTACAACCGGTGGGTTGCTTATCAATATTTTGGATACCAAAACAGGAGAGCAAACACAAATTACAATACCAAATTAACCTAGAAATTTATAAATCCATGGGAAAGAGTTTTCGAAGTTATTTTCTTTTACTATTAATATTTACAAGTTGCGGTACTTTTTTTAATCAGCCATTTAATACCAGTAAAGCCAGAATTGGTGAAAATACTTCAAGAGAGGGCATATTAAAAGGAATTTTACCGATGAAAGAAATGGTGGTTGGCGTTTATAAATTTAGAGATCAAACAGGTCAATATAAATTAGTTGAAAATGGATCAACTTTCAGTACGGCTGTAACCCAAGGAGGGACCCCCATTTTGTTAAAATCATTGGAAGAATCAAAATGGTTTACACCAATTGAACGTGAAAACATAGGGAATTTATTAAATGAAAGACAAATCATAAGATCCACCCGACAAGAATATGCTGCAAACTTAGAAGATAAGCAGATTACATCCTTACCACCCTTATTATTTGCAGGAATTATTTTAGAAGGAGGAGTTGTGTCATACGATTCAAATATAATTACCGGTGGTGCCGGTGCTCGGTATTTTGGAGCAGGAGGATCAACAGAGTATAGAGAAGACAGAATTACTGTTTATTTAAGAGCTGTATCAACTTCAAGCGGTCAAATATTGAAGAATGTGTACGTTTCAAAAACGATATTATCACAAGGAATATCTGCCAATTTATTCCGGTATGTTAGTTTAAGGAGATTGCTGGAAGTTGAAACTGGAATTACTAAAAATGAACCTGCACAATTGGCTGTTAAAGAAGCCATTGATAAAGCTGTTGAAAACCTTATTATTGAAGGGATTATTGATGGATTGTGGATACCGCAAGGAGGCCAACCAGTTGCTGATTTGGTAAAAGCAGAATATTTAAAAGAGACGGAAGAAATGGAATCTACCGTATTATTAGACAGAAAATTAGAGGATAGAAGAGGGAGAAGTGCATTTAGTAATTCTGGTGGCACTGCACATATGGATGGCGATTATCCAAATCCAAAAGCAAGTATTGCAATCAACTCATCTATAAAGATGTTTTTTTTTAAAAGGCCAAACTTTAACATAAATATTGGAGTGGGATATTTAAAATTGGAAAATGAGCAGGTATTTAAGGATGAATTTATAACTGCGGATATGAATTTGGAATACAACGTTTTGCCCTATGATAATTTTACGCCATTTATTTATGGAGGTGTAGGCGGAATTGCCTCAAGCGGGAATATAGGGGAAACACTTGCTAAATTTCAATATGGTATTGGATTGGAATATTTACCTGTGAACAATATTGGAATTAAAATTTTTGGAGAACAAAATTTGATGTTTACCGATAAATTAGATGGTTTAGAGAACGGAAAAAGAGATGATTATTTCTGGAGAATTGGAGTTGGGTTAAATATTTATATTGGTAAACCACACAAAAGAGTAAAGTCGGTAATTATGAATAATTAAAAAAATAAAAATGGAAAAAGTATTTAAAACAGTAATGATTCTTGCATTAAGTTTTTTTATAGGCTGCAATGAAGATACTGTAGATTTAGTTGGACTAGGAACCATTACCGGCAGAGTAGTTGAGGCAGAGAGTTTTAACCCAATTGAAAATGCTAAAGTAACTATAAGTCCATCAAATAATACCATTTTTTCTGATGCAGACGGTTATTTTATCATGGAAGATGTGGAAGCGGGAGATTATTCTGTAAGTGCTACCAAAGAAGGCTATTTAACAAATTTTGAACCGGCAACTGTTACTGTTGGTTTAACAGTAAACGTGATTTTTGAAATGGAGGATGAAACTGCTTTAAATAGACCTCCGTCTACTCCGATATTAATTACCCCAGCAGATGGCGCTGAAGAACAAGAGCTTTCTGTACAATTAATTTGGTCTTCAAAAGATCCGGAAGCAGACTCAGTTACATATAGGCTTGAAATTAAGAATGCCAATAATAATGACATTATTAAAGTTGAAGCTTTAATAGATACTTCATATGTAGCTTCGAATTTAAAATATGGGACTAAGTATTTTTGGCAAATAGTTGCCAATGATAGTATAAATCCGGAAGTTTTAAGTGCTGTTAGTTCATTTAAAACCAAAGTAAACCCTGAGAACAGATATTTCTATGTTAGAAAATTTTCCAATGACAACAATGTAATTTATTCTGCAAATTATAATGAAGTTGATGAGACTCCCGGGAATGAAGTGCAATTAACAGCAGATAATAAAAATAGTTGGAGACCCAGAAAAAACCAAGCGTCTAACTTGATTGCTTTTTTAAGAACCTTTAATAATGAGACTCATTTATACACCATGAATCAAGATGGTTCAAATATATTTAAAGTGACATCAGTTGTTCCTATTGCGGGTTTTAATTTAAATGACATCGATTTTTCCTGGTCATCAAACGGAGAAAAATTAATTTATCCACATTACAATAAATTGTATAGTATAAATAAAGACGGTAGTGGACTTCAACAAATATTCCAAACCTCGGACGGCAGTTTTATTACCGAATGTGATTGGAGCAACGATGGAAGTATGATTGCCCTAAAAACAAATGATGTAACGGGTTATGGAGTGTCGATATTTACAATAAATATGTCTGGAAATATATTGACAACAGTATTAACTGGAGTTAACGGAGCTGCTGGAGGACTTAATTTCTCTGCGGATAATAAATTATTGTTATACTCTCGTGATGTTTCTGGATTTGAAAGCCCAAATAATAGGCAATTGGATACGCGTATTTTTGTTTATAATTTTGTAACAGGCATAGCAAAAGATTTATCTGTTGATAAACCAGCAGGAACCTTAGATTTAGATCCGAGATTCTCACCTAACGAGGCTGAAATTATTTTTGTAAATACTTCTAACGATGGATTATCATTAAAATCAATTTACAAGGTGGAGTTAGATTTGATAATTTCTATTGATAGTAGAACTTTACTGTTTCCAAATGCGACAATGCCGGATTGGGAATAAATTTAAAAACACAATAAATCAGGAATATCTAAAAAAA
>JAENXD010000198.1 GCA_016649745.1 Flavobacteriaceae bacterium
ATTGAACAAACAAACTGGAACATCGAATGGGAAAAAAACTTTAATCCAATTCAGGTTGATGGTTTGGTGAGTATCAGAGCGCCATTTCATGGGAATCCGAACTTAAAGTACGATATTGTAATTGAGCCTAAAATGAGTTTTGGAACCGGGCATCATGAAACTACCCATATGATGGTTCAGCATTTATTGGAGCTGGATGTTACTGGTAAAAAAGTGTTGGATATGGGTTGTGGTACAGGAATATTGGCAATATTTGCTGAAATGAAAGGTGCAAAGCCCATTGACGCGATTGATATTGACAATTGGTGTTATCAAAATTCTTTGGAAAATGTTGAACGCAATAATTGTAAACATATTACTGTTTTTGAAGGTGATGCTTCATTGTTGAAAAATAAAAAATATGAGGTGATTATTGCCAACATCAACAGAAACATTTTGTTGCATGATATGCATGTTTATGTAAGTTGTTTGAATGAAAATGGCGTAATTTTACTAAGCGGTTTTTATAAAGAAGACATCCCAGTTGTTGATGAAGAAGTTTCGAAATACGGATTGAAATTGGGAAAACAAATTGAACGAAATAACTGGGTTGCTTTGAAGTATGTAAAATAATGATTATTTTTGCAGTATGAGCATAAAAAGAAAAATACAGGAAGATGTTGATGTTCTCGAAAAGGAAGTCAACCAAAATGAGATTGTTTTATTCAATGATGATGTCAATACATTTGATTTTGTGATTGACTGTTTAATCGAAATTTGTGATCATACTGCGGAACAAGCTGAACAATGTGCTTTGTTAGTTCATTATAAAGGAAAATGTGCGGTAAAAACAGGAGAATATAACGAATTAAAACCTCGTTGCACACAACTTTTAACCAGAGGATTGTCGGCTGAAATAATATAATCACTTCAGTTATTTGAAGTGTATAGTACAATACAGCCTCTTTACAATGCTACAAAATCCTTATAAAGGAATATTTCCGTGTTTTCTGTTTGGTCTGTTAATTTCTTTGCCTTCGAGCATTTGGAAAACTTTTATTAATTTTCTTCTCGTGTCTTTTGGATGAATCACTTCATCGATAAAACCACGTTTTGAAGCTCCAAACGGATCGGTAAATTTATCGACATACTCAGCTTCTTTTTCTTTCAATTTCATTTCTGGATTGTCAGCGCTATTTATTTCATTTTTGAAAATAATTTCAGCAGCTCCTTTTGCGCCCATTACGGCAATTTCTGCAGTTGGCCAGGCAAAATTCATGTCGGCTCCAATATGTTTGGAGTTCATTACATCATAAGCACCACCATAGGCTTTTCGCGTAATAACTGTTACTCTTGGAACAGTAGCGTCACTTAAAGCATATAATAATTTGGCGCCGTTTATGATAATTCCGTTCCATTCCTGATCGGTTCCGGGTAAAAATCCGGGAACATCAACCAATACCAATAACGGAATATTAAAACAATCGCAAAAACGCGTAAAACGAGCGCCTTTTATAGAGCTGTGCACGTCTAAACATCCCGCTAAATACATAGGTTGATTTGCTACAATACCAATGCTTCTACCTGCAATACGCGCAAATCCCACAATAATATTCGGCGCAAAATCCTTGTGAATTTCAAAGAAAGAATCGTTGTCTATAATACCTTGAATCACATGATGCATGTCATAGGGCAGATTTCGGTTTTCAGGAATAATATTTTCGAGCGATTCTCTTATTTCATCTTCCAGTTCAAAAGGTAATTTTTTAGTGGTTTCCCTGTTGTTTTGAGGAATGTAGCTTAACAATGTTTTGATATCTTCTAAACACTGAATGTCATTTGATGAAGTGATATGTGTTACGCCTGATTTGGTTGAATGTGTACTCGCTCCGCCTAATTCTTCCGCAGTTACTTCTTCATTGGTAACGGTTTTTACTACATTCGGACCAGTTACAAACATATAGCTGGTGTTTTCAACCATCAAAGTAAAGTCGGTCATTGCCGGGGAATAAACGGCGCCACCAGCACAAGGTCCCATAATTGCTGAAATTTGAGGAACAACACCTGACGCTTGCACATTTCTGTAAAATATATCAGCGTAGCCGCCCAATGACCGCACGCCTTCCTGAATTCTTGCGCCGCCAGAGTCGTTTAAACCTATAATCGGCGCACCAACTTTGACTGCCTGATCCATAACTTTACAGATTTTTTCGGCGTTTGTTTCAGAAAGTGAACCTCCAAAAACGGTAAAGTCCTGTGCGAAAATATACACCAATCTGTCATTGATTGTTCCATAACCTGTTACAACACCATCGCCAAAATAGATTTCTTCCTCCATTCCAAAGTCGGTTGTTCTGTGAGTTACCAGAATGCCTATTTCTTCAAAAGAGCCTTCATCCAACAAATAATTTACGCGTTCTCTTGCAGTCAATTTTTTATTCGCGTGTTGCTTTTCAATTCTTTTTTTACCGCCTCCTAAATGTGCCAACGCAACACTTTTGGCTAATTTTTCAATTTTTGATTCCATAATATTGAATAGTGTAATTAGTTAGAAATTGGAATTCTTAACTTTTTTTGATCTTCCAAATAAATTTTTAAACCTACCAAAGCTGCAATTTTAGCCTCTTCATCTAATCCTGCCTGAAGCAATTTTGGCGTGTAATAATTTTTAACAAAGTGCGTATCAAATTTACCGGTTCTGAAAGCTTCATGTTCAAAAACAAATTTTCCAAATGACAAAGTAGTAAAGACACCCTCAATTTTATAGTTACCAATGGCTTCAATCATTATTTGAATAGCTTCTTCCCGCGTTTTTCCGTAAGTTATCAATTTAGAAAGCATAGGGTCATAATAAATTGGAATGTCCATTCCTTCTTCAAAACCATCATCAACCCTTATTCCTTTTCCAACAGGAATTTCATAAGTGCTTAAATTTCCTACACTTGGTAAAAAGTCATTCATTGGGTCTTCGGCATAAACCCTTAATTCTAATGCGTGACCATTAATTTCTAAATCTTCCTGTTTAAACGGAATGGCTTCACCACGAGCAATTTTAATTTGTAATTCAACCAAATCAACACCAGAAATTAATTCAGTAACTGGATGTTCAACTTGCAAACGTGTATTCATTTCCAGAAAATAGAAATTTAAGTGCTCATCTACTAAAAACTCTACAGTTCCTGCCCCTAAATAATTACAAGATTTTGCGACTTTAATGGCTGCATCACCCATTTCTAATCTTAATTCAGGTGTTAAAATTGAAGAAGGTGCCTCTTCAATAACTTTTTGATGACGCCTTTGGATACTGCATTCTCTTTCAAAAAGATGTAAAACATTTCCGTGACTGTCTGCAATGATTTGAATTTCAATATGTCTTGGGGAAGTAATATATTTTTCAATAAATACAGAGCCGTCACCAAAAGCGGAGGTTGCTTCGCTAATGGCGCGATTCATTTGTTCTTCCACATCATTTTCGTTTTCTACAATGCGCATTCCTTTGCCGCCACCGCCTGCCGAGGCTTTGATAAGAATTGGAAAGCCAATTTCCTTTGCTATTTCTGCCGCCTCTTTTGGGTCGGTTACGGCTCTGTCAATTCCAGGAACCATAGGGATATTATAATTTTTAACCGCGTCTTTTGCAGCTAATTTACTGCCCATTATTCTGATGGCATTGGATTTTGGTCCAATAAATATAATATTATTTTGTGCTACTTTTTCGGCGAAATCGGCATTTTCACTTAAAAATCCGTAGCCGGGATGAATGGCATCAACATGTAGCTTTTTGGCTACTTCAATAATTTTATCACCTAAAAGATAGGATTTGTTTGAAGGTGCTGGTCCTATACAAACAGCCTCATCTGCAAATCTGACGTGAGGCGCATTTCTGTCGGATTCTGAATAAACAGCAACAGTTTTAATCCCCATTTTTCGAGCGGTTTTCATGACTCTTATGGCGATTTCACCTCTATTTGCTATCAATATTTTTTTCATCTGTTTAAATTTTATTTTTTAGTGGTAACAGCTGCTGTTCGCCATTAATCATTCCTTTGTGTATCAAAATTTGTTATGCTCGTTTCATATGAATGTTATTTAAAGTATTTTGGATAGTTTCAATATTTAATTCACTGATTAAAGTTTATTCCATCTCAATCATGAGTTCACCCTTATCAACAGTTTCACCGCTTTTTATAAAAATTGACTTAATAACACCAGCTTTGGGCGCAGCAATGGCATTTTCCATTTTCATAGCTTCTAAAATCAATAAGGTTTCACCTTCTTTTACCTCTTGATTTTCTTCAACATTTACACTTAAAATAATACCCGGCATTGGCGCTTTTATACTATTTGCTTTAATGGAAGAACCAATGGTAAATCCCATTTCTTTGATAAGTTGATCTATTCCATTGGCTATTTTAACTGTGTAGCTATTTGAATTAACGCTTATAACGTATTTTCGATTCTTGAAGTCAGATTCTTCAAGTTTAACAGCAAAAGATTTGTTCTTTTCAATCACATGAAATTCTGATGCTGAGCGTTTTAATAAATCCAGTTTTTCAAGATCTGAACTTTCAAATTCAAATTCGTGAGATTCATTTACTGTTACTTTCAAGGTCGTGTGTATTTTGGTTAATATTATTTATATTTAAAACAAGGCGTAAAAAACATAAAGATATTCAATTTATTGTCAAAAAAAATGAGATATTAATCACTAATTTATAAGAAATATGCATTTCGCTAATATGTATGCGGTAAATTAAGAATATTTTAAAAAAAATGGATTTAATAATGTAAAAGAAGAAATAAGTCTTGAATGGGAAGTGGTTTTAGGCTTGTGTATTATAAATGAAAAAAGACTGCCTTTTCAGGCAGTCCTTTCTTTTTTTACTACTAACTAAAAAAATCAAAAACATTACTTAAACAAAGTAGGTAATGAATCTATGGGTTAAAAGTAATTTTTAAAAAGCATAAATTCAATGACTTTTATCATTTATTGAAGAAATAATGAATTTATTTAAAAAAATGGTTTAAAAATGCAGTTTTAAGGATTAGTCGATATGCTCTTTTGAGTAGAATGTGTAAATTTTTTTGATAAATGTATGTTGAATTATTAAAATAGCTCCAAATTAAAGCAGGAGCGGGAGGGGTTGCAACGACAACAAAAAAAGCAAATCATTTGCAATTCATACCTAAATAAGGAGCGTAGTTTTCCTTTTGAAGTTGATGCTAAAATGATGGCTATTAGCGCCTGTCTCTCTGTTTTGTAACTTTTTTAAATTTTACGACATAGGAATTAAATGCACTTGCTATGTATGTTTTTTGTGAAATGGATAGTGTGTTTATTTTAAGTACATGACAACAAGCAGAATAGGTTGTTTTCCAAAGACTTGAATCCAGTCAAAAGAAATTTTGACAAGTAATCTAATCCGTGTTTAAACACACTTACTGCTCTTCTGTCATGTTTTTTTATTATTATTTTTTGGTTGTTTT
The DNA here is from genome assembly GCA_016649745.1 of Flavobacteriaceae bacterium. Taxonomy (GTDB): domain Bacteria; phylum Bacteroidota; class Bacteroidia; order Flavobacteriales; family Flavobacteriaceae; genus Lutibacter. Next base: position 5,467 of record JAENXD010000198.1, read on the forward strand.
CATCCAAATAGTCGCCAATTTTATAGCACCATACAAAAGCCATCATTGTCAGTGAAAA